>NZ_BAZI01000072.1 GCF_001310775.1 Stenotrophomonas pictorum JCM 9942 | reverse complement strand
TTCCTCACCGCCCTGCACGAGCCGCGCCGCAAGTAGCCGGCGCGGATCGTTCCCACCTGACGGCTCAGGCCGCGCCGCCCAGGTGCTGGTAGAGGATCGAGCTGCCGATCACGATCAGGATCACGCCGCCGATGATCTCGCGCGTTTGCCGGCCAGTGCGCCCAGCACGCGGCCGAGCATGATGCCCAGCGTCACCATGGTCAGGGTGCACAGGCCGATCACCAGCGCGACCACGCCGATATGCACATCCAGGAATGCCAGACCCACGCCGATGGCCATCGCGTCGATGCTGGTGGCAAAGCCGGTGGCGGCCAGTGCCCAGAAACCGTGCCGCGCCTTGCCGCTTTCCGGGCTGCCGGCGTCCTCCCCGTCATCGGGTTTGAGCCCGGCCACGATCATGTGCACGCCGAGCACACCGAGCAGGCCGAACGCGATCCAGTGGTCGAAGGCTTCCACATACTGCGAGGCGGCGCGGCCGAGCAGCCAGCCGATGACCGGGGTGATGGCTTCGATCACGCCGAAGATCAGGCCGGCGCGCAAGGCATCGGGCAGGCGCGGTTTGCGCATCGCCGCACCTTTGCCGACCGCCGCGGCAAAGGCATCGGTGGACATGGCAAAGCCGATGAGAACAATCGAAAGAGGGGACATCTGGATTACCTGGTCGGGCGGACACGAACGACCCGCGTGGCGCCCAACCGTCGTTGCGCACGCAGGCCGCTGGTCTCGCCAACCGGATCTGGCTGCCCACGCCACGGCGCACTGGCCGAGTATGTTGACGTGGGCGCTTCCATTGCTGGAAGCAGGCTACTCCCCAAGGGAGCGCGGATTGTAGCAGCCCGGGGACCGGACCGGCTCTGTCAGGGCGTGTGCCGGACCCCTCAGTCCTCTTCCGGCGGCAGCACGATGCTGTCGTCGTCGATGGCCAGCTTGCCGGCCATCAGCACCGCCTGGGTGCGGTTGGTGACGCCGAGTTTGCGCAGGATCGCGGTGACATGGGCCTTGATGGTGGCTTCGGACACGCCCAGATCGTAGGCGATCTGCTTGTTCAGGCGGCCGACGCCGAGCATCTGCAACACCCGGAACTGCTGCGGGGTGAGCTCGCGCAGGCGCTGGCCGACCTCGCGCTCCTCGTTCGGCGTGGGCGGCACGTTGTGCGCCTCGGCCGGCGCCCAGCGCTCGCCGTCCAGGATCGTGCCCAGCGCGTGGCCGATGGTGTCCGAGTCGGCGGATTTGGGAATGAAACCGAATGCGCCGTGGTCCAGCGCGCGGCGCATCACCGTGGGCTCCTCGCGGGCGGATACCACCACGATCGGCAGCTGTGGATGCAACGCGCGCAGGTGCACCAGCGCGTTGAAGCCCTGCGCGCCGGGCATGTTCAGATCCATCAGCACCAGGTCGGCATCGGGATGCTGTTCGGCCAGCGCGTACAGCGCTTCCACGCTGTCGGCCTCCAGCAGCTGCACGCCGGCAATGATCCGTTGCACCGCGCCCTTGAGGGCTTCGCGGAACAGGGGATGGTCATCGGCGATCAGGAGGGTGGGCATGTAAGGTCCAATGCGTGGGAAGGGGCGCCCTTCCGGTGGAACAGGATAACGGCAGGGCATACCGGTCCACGCCCTCCGCGCGGACCGACAGCCGGCGCACCGCGGCGCGCCGGCATGGTCGAACGTCACTTCACTTTGCGTTCTTCCACCAGCGAGGCCACGACCGAGGGATCGGCCAGGGTGGAGGTGTCGCCCAGCTGGTCCGGCGCGTTCTCGGCGATCTTGCGCAGGATGCGGCGCATGATCTTGCCCGAGCGGGTCTTGGGCAGACCCGGCGCCCATTGCAGGTGGTCCGGTGCGGCGATCGGGCCGATCTCCTTGCGCACCCACACCACCAGTTCCTTGAGCAGCTCCTCGGTCTGCGCCTCGCCCGCCACCAGGGTGACGTAGGCGTAGATGCCCTGGCCCTTGATGTCGTGCGGGAAACCGACCACGGCCGCCTCGGCCACCTTCGGATGGCTGACCAGCGCGCTTTCGACCTCGGCGGTGCCGATGCGGTGGCCGGAGACGTTGATCACGTCATCGACGCGGCCGGTGATCCAGTAGTAGCCGTCGGCGTCGCGACGGCAGCCGTCGCCGGTGAAGTAGCTGCCCGGGTAGGTGCGGAAGTAGGTGTCGATGAAGCGCTGGTGGTCGCCGTAGACGCTGCGCATCTGCCCCGGCCACGAGTCGCGGATGATCAGGTTGCCTTCGGCCGCGCCGTGCTGGATTTCGCCGTCGGCATTGACCAGTGCCGGCTGCACGCCGAAGAACGGCAGCGTGGCCGAGCCCGGCTTCAGGTCGATCGCGCCGGGCAGCGGCGAGATCAGGATGCCGCCGGTTTCGGTCTGCCACCAGGTATCCACGATCGGGCAGCGCGCATCGCCCACCACCTCGTAGTACCAGCGCCAGGCTTCGGGATTGATCGGCTCGCCGACACTGCCGAGCAGGCGCAGGCTCTTGCGCGAGGTGCGCTTGACCGGTGCCTCGCCCTCGCGCATCAGCGCACGGATCGCCGTCGGCGCGGTGTAGAAGATGGTGACCTGGTGCTTGTCGATCACCTCCCAGAAACGCGAGGTATCGGGGTAGTTCGGCACGCCTTCGAACATCACCGAGGTGGCGCCGTTGGCCAGCGGGCCGTAGACGATATAGCTGTGGCCGGTGACCCAGCCCACGTCGGCGGTGCACCAGTAGATGTCGTCCTCGCGCAGGTCGAACACCGCTTCATGGGTGTAGGCCGCGTACAGCAGGTAGCCGGCGCTGGTGTGCAGCACGCCCTTGGGTTTGCCAGTGGAGCCGGAGGTGTAGAGGATGAACAGCGGATCTTCGGCGTTCATGCGCTCCGGTTCGCACACCGCCGGCTGGGTATCGACCACGTCGTGGAACCAGCGGTCGCGCGGGGCCTGCATGTCCACCGCCGCGCCGGTATGGCGCACCACCAGCACGGTTTCCACCGTGTGGGTGCCCGGCAGCTTCAGCGCGGCGTCGACGTTGGCTTTGAGCGGCACCTTCTTGCCACCGCGCAGGCCTTCATCGGCGGTGATGATCAGCTTGCTGCCGCAGTCACCGACGCGGTCGGCGATGGAGTTGGCGGCAAAGCCACCGAACACCACCGAGTGGATCGCACCGACGCGGGCGCAGGCCAGCATCGCCACGGCGGCATCGACGATCATCGGCAGATAGATGGTGACGCGGTCGCCCTTCTTGATGCCCAGCGCACGCAGCGCGTTGCCCAGGCGGCACACGCGTTCGTACAGCTCGCGGTAGCTGACCTTCTGCGCCGGGCTGTCCGGGCTGTCGGGTTCGAACAGCAGCGCGGTCTTGTCGCCGCGGGTAGCCAGCTGCCGGTCCAGGCAGTTCACGCTGACGTTGAGTTCGCCGTCCTCGAACCACTTGATGCGGAAATCATCAAGCTGGTAGCTGACGTTCTTGATCTTGGTCGGCTTTACAAACCAGTCCAGGCGCTCGGCGGCCTTGGCCCAGAACACGTCGGGGTTTTCCACCGATTCGCGGTACAGCTGCTGGTACGTGTTCTTGTCGATCCGCGCCTTCGCGGCGAATGCGGGATCAACGGGATAAACATCAGTCATGGCAACCCTCACCTTTGCACTTGTAACCAATGGGGGGAGCTGTGTTTGTGGCACAGCCGGAACTTCCCAAGTGTGCCGCATACGCTCCATCACGCGCTGCCCCCCGGGTTAGACGATGGTCGAATACGGCGCCGGGTTCGACTAATGGCGAATAGCCGGGCGTCTTGCTTGCCGCGCACGCTGGCTGCGACCGTGCAACTGGTGGCGGCCGCCGCCCGCCTGGAGAGAGGCTGATCCGATGAATCGACACATGTTGAAAACCGTCCGCCGCCCGCTGCTGCCGCGCTGTTTCTCGCGCTGGTTGCGCCGGGTGTGGCCTTTGCGGAAACGGCCAGGGAAAAAGCGCTCGAAGCGCGCGTGGCCGAACTTGAACGGCAGGTGCAGCTGCTGGTATCCACCCAGCAGCAACAGCAGGGGGCGATCACGCAGACGCAGAGCGAGGTGCAGCAGGTGCGCACCGTGCAGGCCGAACGCGCCGCCACACCGGCGCTGCCGCCCGGCAAGCAGCCGATCCAGGTCACCAGCATCACCCCGGGCGCCACGCCCGGCACCACGTTCAAGTTCGGCGGCTTCATCAAGGCCGACTTCCTGGCCACCCAGACCGGGGATGGCCAGCTGGCCGACGATGCCACCGGCCGTGCGCTGTACCTGCCCGGGCAGACTCCAGTGCAGGGCGCCGGCGGCTCGGGCGAGCGCTCGGACATGGACTACAACGCCCATGCCAAGTTCTCGCGTTTCAACCTCGGTGTGGACCATGTGGCCGACAACGGCGACAAGGCCGGCGCGCTGGTGGAGATGGACTTCTTCGGCAATGCGCTGGGCAACCAGACCGCCACCAACACCTATGGGGTGACCCTGCGGCACGCCTACATGTACTGGAACAACTGGCTGGCCGGCCAGACCTGGTCCAACTTCATGGACGCCGCGTCGATTCCCGAAGCGGTGGATTTCGTCGGCCCGACCGATGGCGTGCTGTTCGTGCGCCAGGCGCAGGTGCGCTACACCAAGGGCGGGCTGAGCGTGGCGCTGGAGAATCCGGAAACCACGCTGATCGGCGCGCCCAATTCCGATCGCGGCTCGGTGCCGGACCTGACCGTGCGCTACGGCTGGAAAGGCGACTGGGGCACGTTCGGAGTGGCCGGTCTTTTGCGCCAGCTGAAAGTGGACAACCAGGTCACCGGCGCCGATGCCAGCAAGATCGCCGGCGGCCTGACCCTGGGCGGCAAGTGGGTGATGGCCGACAGCGACAGCCTGCACTACCAGCTCACCGGTGGCGAAGGCATCGCCCGCTATGTCGGCCTGGGCATCACCGCCGACAGTGCCTATGACGCGGCGCGCGACGAACTCGATCTCACCGGTGTGCTGGCCGGTTACGTGGGCTGGCGCCATGCGTTCTCGCCGCAGCTGCGCACCAACCTGATCTACGCCCGCAGCGACTACGACAACGACGCGACGATCACCGGGCCGCTGGTGACCAAGAGCGTGCAGTCCATCCGCGGCAATGTGTTCTACACCCCGATGCCCAAGGTGGATATCGGTGCCGAGCTGATGTACGGCGTGCGCGAGATCGAGGACGGCCGCAAGGGCGACATCCGCCGCGTGCAGTTCACCACCAAGTACAGCTTCTGACCCCTCCGGTACCGGCGGTGCAGTGTCGCCGGTACCGCGTCCGAAAACGCAGTACGCCTCTCTCCCTACCCCCACGGGGAGCACTCATGTCGCAGCGACAGCGCGTTGGCGCGTTGTGGCCGCGGTATTCCCTTCCTCCGGAGAATCAAAATGACTGCTTCCGCCGATCCCCGTGTAGAGCGGATCGCCTCCAACCCCAAATACCAACGGCTGCGCAGCACGCGCAACAAGCTGGGTTGGACCCTGACCATCGTGATGCTGCTGGCCTACTACGGTTATATCGGCCTGATCGCCTTCGACAAGGCCTTCCTGGCCACGCCGATCGGCGCCGGCAAGATCACCACCGTCGGCATTCCGATCGCCTTGGGCCTGATGGTGTTCACCATCCTGATCACCGGCTTCTACGTGCGCCGTGCCAACAGGGAATTCGACAAGTTGACTGAACAGATCATGGAGGAAGCACAATGACCTACTCCGTCCTGCGATCCGGCGCCCTGCTCGGTCTGCTGATCGCCAGCGGTGCGGCCATGGCCGCCGGGGGCGACATCGGCCAGACCGTGCGCCAGCCGACCAACTGGACCGCGATCATCATGTTCGCGACCTTCGTGGTGTTCACGCTTGGCATCACCAAGTGGGCCGCGGGCCGCACCAAGTCCGCGTCCGACTTCTACACCGCCGGTGGCGGCATCACCGGTTTCCAGAACGGCCTGGCCATTGCCGGTGACTACATGTCGGCCGCCTCGTTCCTGGGCATCACCGCCGCGGTGATGACCAACGGGTATGACGGCCTGATCTACGCGCTGGGCTTCCTGGTCGGTTGGCCGATCCTGACGTTCCTGATGGCTGAGCGCCTGCGCAACCTGGGCCGCTTCACCTTCGCCGACGTCGCCGGCTACCGCTTCCAGGCAAAACCCATCCGCATGTTCGCCGCCTCCGGCACGCTGGTGGTGGTGCTGTTCTACCTGATCGCGCAGATGGTGGGCGCCGGTGCGCTGATCAAGCTGCTGTTTGGCCTGGACTACTGGGTCGCGGTGGCGCTGGTGGGCGTGTTGATGATGGTCTATGTGCTGTTCGGTGGCATGACCGCCACCACCTGGGTGCAGATCATCAAGGCCTGCCTGCTGCTGTCCGGCGTCACCTTCATGGCGGTGATGGTGATGTGGCACTTCAACTTCAGTTTCGAGGCGCTGTTCAGCGAGGCGGTGCGGGTCAAGACCCAGATCGCGGCCAACAGCGGCAAGAGCGCGGAGGAAGCGGCCAGTACCGGCCTGGCGATCATGGGCCCGGGTGGCTTCGTCAAGGATCCGATCTCGGCCATCTCCTTCGGCATGGCTTGATGTTCGGTACCGCGGGCCTGCCGCATATCCTGATGCGCTTCTTCACCGTTCCCGATGCCAAGCAGGCCCGCAAATCGGTGCTGTGGGCAACCACCTGGATCGGTTACTTCTACATCCTGATCTTCATCATCGGTTTCGGCGCCATCGCACTGGTACTGACCAATCCCGAGTACGCCGATCCGGTCACCGGCACCATCCAGGGCGGCCCGAACATGGCCGCGGTGCTGGTTGGCAAGGCGGTGGGCGGCAACCTGTTCATGGGCTTCATCTCCGCGGTGGCCTTCGCCACGATCCTGGCGGTGGTCGCCGGCCTGACCCTGTCCGGTGCCTCGGCGGTGTCGCATGACCTGTACGCGACGGTGATCATGAAGGGCAGGCCGCCCGCAGGCACGGAACTGCGTGTCTCGCGTGTCACCACCCTGGTGCTGGGCGTGATCGCGGTGCTGCTGGGGATCGTGTTCGAGAAGCAGAACGTGGCCTTCATGGTGTCGCTGGCCTTCGCCATCGCCGCCTCGGCCAACTTCCCGGTGCTGCTGCTGTCGCTGCTGTGGAAGGATTGCACCACCCGCGGCGCGGTCATTGGCGGTTCGCTCGGTCTGGCCTCGTCGCTGATCCTGACCCTGCTCTCGCCGTCGGTGTGGGTCGACACGCTGGGCAATCCGGCCGGCAGCGCGCCGTTCCCGTACACCAGCCCGGCGCTGTTCTCGATGACCATCGCCTTTGTCAGCATCTGGCTGTTCTCGATCACCGACAAGAGCAAGAACGCACAGGCCGAACGTGCCGCCTATCCGGCCCAGCAGGTGCGTGCCGAAACCGGCATCGGCGCCAGCAAGGCGTCCTCGCACTGAGGTTCCGGCAGTGATGGCCAAGGGCCGCCCGGCGACGGGCGGCCCTTTTTTTTGTGCGACGCACTCTGGTTTACAGTGGCCGCTGACCTTGGGGAGGTTGTGATGGATTCGCCCGGCGACGTACAGACCACATTGACCCAGACCCTGGCGCAGTTGCGCCAGGCCTGGTTGCGGCAGCGGCCCGACTACCGCCAGCGTCGTGATGACCTGTGCCGGCTGCGCGCGGTGTTCAAGACCCGCATCGGCGCGATGAGCGAGGCCATCGCCGCCGATTTCGGCCACCGCTCGCACCATGAGTCGGTGATCGCCGATGGCATGACGGTCACCGGCGAGATCGATCACCTGCTTGCGCACCTGCGCGGCTGGATGAAGCCCGAGCGGGTCGGCGTGGGTTGGCGCTTCTGGCCGGCGCGGGCGCAGGTGCGGCCGCTGCCGGTGGGCGTGGTCGGGGTGATCTCGCCGTGGAACTATCCGGTCAACCTGGCGCTGGTGCCGTTGGCCACGGCCATCGCCGCCGGCAACCACGTGCTGCTCAAGCCCTCCGAACACACGCCGCAGACTTCGGCGTTCCTGCAGTCGCTGCTGGCCGAGGTGTTTCCGCCCGAGCGGGTGCGTGTGGTGCAGGGCGATGCCACCGTGGCCGCTGCGTTTTCGGCCCTGCCGCTGGACCATCTGGTGTTCACCGGCTCCACCGCGGTCGGCCGCAAGGTGATGGCCGCCGCCGCGCAGCATCTGACTCCGCTGACGCTGGAGCTGGGCGGCAAGTCGCCGGCGATCATCGCCGCGGACTATCCGCTGGAGACGGCCGCCGCGCGCCTGGCCACCGGCAAATGGTTCAACGCCGGACAGACCTGCATCGCCCCGGACTATGTGCTCATCGATGAAGCGCGCGTGGCCGCGCTGGTGACGGCGCTGCGCGCGCAGGTGCGCCAGCGCTACGGTGACTTCAGTGACCCGCGTGACTACAGCCGCATCATCAACGACGCGCAGTACCAGCGCCTGCACGGCTATGTCTGCGATGCGCGTGCGTGCGGTGCGCAGGTGGTGGAACTGGCGATGATCGATGGCGAGCGCGCCCGCCGCGAGCGGCTGTTCCCGCCGACGCTGATCCTCCAGCCCGGCGATGACACGCAGGTGATGCAGGAGGAGATCTTCGGGCCGATCCTGCCGATCCGCAGCTACCGCACGCTGGAGGAGGCCATCGCCATGATCAACGGCCGCGATCGCCCGCTGGCGCTGTATCCCTTCAGCCATGAGCGGGCCACGGTGGAGACGATCCTCGGCCAGACCCTGGCCGGCGGCGTCACCGTCAACGATGCCTTGCTGCATTTTGCGATCAACGGCCTGCCGTTCGGCGGCATCGGCGCCAGCGGCATGGGCGCCTACCATGCAGGGCCGGCTTCGATGCGATGAGCAAGCGGCTGCCGGTACTTTGGCAGAGCCGGCGCGCCGGCAGCGATCTGCTGCGTCCGCCCTACCGCAAGGTGGCGCGCTTCATCGACCTGATCTCGCGCTGAGGCGTCTGGCGGTTAGAAAAAGCCGCGACCGGTCGCGGTGGAGTCTGCGTACGGTCGCGGTGTGCCGGGTGGGGGAGAGTCCGGTCGGCAGCGAAACACCTAAAGAAATCAGTGCGCGGTAACCGGCAGCGGCTGCGCCAACGCGGCCGCCTCGGCCGCGCAGTTCGCAGGGGGAGCCGGATTGCGGGCGCGCAGTGCCGCCAGTTCGCTCCGCGCCGCGTCCATATCGGTGCGGAAGCGGGCATCGGCATGCAGACGGGCAACCACCGCCGAGCCCATCAAGCGGCCCGACAGCACATCGCTGTGCCAATGCACATTGCACACCAGCCGGCTTTCACCGTAGCTGCGGCCACGCGCCAGGATGGCGTCGATGCGATCAGGCGCCAGCTCGGCCAGGATCAGCGCCCACGCCCAGCCGATGGAGGTATGCCCGGAAGGGTAGGAACCGTTCTCGGCCAGACCGGCTTCCTTGTCCGGCGTGCAGGTGGACTCACCGTTGGCCACGAACGGACGGGTGCGGTTGTAGTGGTGCTTGGCGGCGTCGCTGACCACGGCGGCATCGGTGCGGGTACGCCGCAGCAGGCCGTACAGGCGCGGCGTGGTCTGTTCGCTGACGTCGGTGCCGATGGCGCAGGCGAAGATCGATGCCGCCGCCGGGAACTGCAGGTTGGCATCGGCAATGGCCTGCTCCCAACGCGGGGTGCCGCGCAGATTGCGGGCCAGGTTGACCTGCTCATCGAGCGCGAACGCGGCCGAGCCGGCTGCCGGTGGTGGTGGCAGCAGCGCGATGCTGTCGGGCAGCTGTGCTGTTTCCAGATAGCCCTGGGCAACGCCGGGGCGGATCTCCGGCACGCTGAAGGAAGACGCCGGGTCGGTGGCGCAGGCGCTACCCAGCGCGCACAGACCGAGGGCGATGATGCGGGAAAGCGGACCACGGATACGCAGGGACATGGCAATAACCTCAGGCAAGACGCAGGGCAATCATCTGCCGCAGCGCATTCAGATCTTTGGCGAAAGCATCAATACCGGTGGCCAGCTTTTCGGTGGCCATCGGATCGGCGGCCAGATCGGCGTCGAACCGGGCCTGGTCGATCGCGGCGGCATTCACCGCTTCCGCAGCACCAGCAACCAGCTTGCGCGGCAGCTCGCCGAAATCGGCGCCCAGCGTTTCCAGCAGGTCCGGCGAGATGGTCAGACGGTCGCAACCGGCCAGCGCCTCGATCTGTGCGGTGGAGCGGAACGAGGCGCCCATCACCACGGTCGGCGAGCCGCGGCGCTTGAACTCGGCGTAGACGCCGCGCACGAACTTCACGCCCGGGTCCTCGTCGATGCTGGCT
>NZ_BAZI01000071.1 GCF_001310775.1 Stenotrophomonas pictorum JCM 9942 | reverse complement strand
CTCGCGGGCGATGGCGGCGGCCAGCGCCTGGACCGCGTCCGGGCTGCAGCCGTGCTTGCTGTCCTCATCGTCGATGTTGACCTGGATCAGAACATTGAGCGGCGGCCGCCCTGCTGGACGGTGACGGGCAAGCGCGGTGACCAGCTTGGGCCGGTCCACGGTCTGTACCCAGTCAAAGGTCCGGGCGGCAAGCTCGGCCTTGTTGGACTGCAGGTGGCCGATCAGGTGCCATTCCAGCCCCAGCGGCGCCAATGCCTGCACCTTGGCGGCCGCTTCCTGCACATAGTTCTCGCCAAACGCCCGCTGGCCCTGCCCGGCCAGCGCGGCAATCGCGCCGGCCGGTTGCAGTTTGGAAACCGCCAGCAGGCGCACCAGGTGCGCGGCCGGTGAAATAGCGGTAATTTCCTGCACAAGCGCGGCTAGTGGCACAGTGGACACACGGGTCTACCTCTTACGTGGGAACGCTATACTGCCTGCCAGGGGAAACACCTTCCAGATACACGCAACGCAGGGGATATAGCGGCGTATGGATATCGCTGAACTTTTGGCGTTCTCGGTCAAGAACAAGGCCTCGGACCTCCACCTTTCCGCCGGCTTGCCGCCGATGATCCGCGTGGACGGTGACGTCCGCCGCATCAACATCCCGGCGCTGGACCACAAACAGGTGCACGCGCTGGTCTACGACATCATGTCGGACAAGCAGCGTCGCGACTACGAAGAGTTCCTCGAGGTCGACTTCTCGTTCGAGATTCCCTCACTGGCGCGCTTCCGTGTCAACGCGTTCAACCAGAACCGTGGTGCCGGTGCGGTGTTCCGTACCATTCCCTCGGAAGTGCTGACGCTGGAAGATCTGGCCTGCCCGCCGATCTTCCGCGAGCTGATCGAACAGCCGCAGGGCCTGATCCTGGTCACCGGCCCGACCGGTTCGGGCAAGTCGACCACGCTGGCGGCGATGATCGACCACATCAACAAGAACGAATATGGCCACATCCTCACCGTCGAGGACCCGATCGAATTCGTGCACACCTCGCAGAAGTGCCTGATCAACCAGCGCGAAGTGCACCGCGACACGCATGGCTTCAACGAGGCGCTGCGCTCGGCGCTGCGTGAAGATCCGGACATCATCCTGGTCGGCGAATTGCGTGACCTGGAAACCATCCGTCTGGCACTGACCGCCGCCGAAACCGGCCATCTGGTGTTCGGCACCCTGCATACCAGCTCGGCGGCCAAGACCATCGACCGTATCATCGACGTGTTCCCCGCCGGCGAGAAGCCGATGGTGCGCTCGATGCTGTCCGAATCCCTGCGCGCGGTGATCTCGCAGGCGCTGCTCAAGCGTGTCGGTGGTGGCCGCATCGCCTCGCACGAGATCATGGTGGCCACCCCGGCCATCCGCAACCTGATCCGTGAAGACAAGGTGGCGCAGATGTATTCGGCGATCCAGACCGGTCAGCAGGTGGGCATGATGACGCTGGACCAGAATCTGCAGGATCTGGTCAAACGCAGCCTCATCACGCGCAACCAGGCCAAGGAATACGCCAAAGACAAGCGATTGTTCGAATGATCGGCGTGGTGTTGATCCGTAACCGTAGCGCCTCTGTCGGAGCATTGTCATGAGTACCATCGACTTCACCTCGTTCCTCAAGCTGATGGCGCACCAGAAGGCGTCGGATCTGTTCATCACCGCCGGCATGCCGCCGTCGATGAAGGTGAACGGCAAGCTGTCGCCGATCACCCAGACGCCCCTGACGCCGCAGCAAAGCCGTGACATGGTGCTCAACGTGATGACGCCGGCGCAGCGCGAGGAGTTCGAGAAGACCCACGAGTGCAACTTCGCCATCGGCCTGTCCGGTGTCGGCCGCTTCCGCGTGAGCTGTTTCTACCAGCGCAACCAGGTGGGCATGGTGCTGCGTCGTATCGAGACGCGCATCCCGACTGTGGAAGAGCTGAATCTTCCGCCGGTCATCAAGACCCTGGCGATGACCAAGCGCGGCATCATCCTGTTCGTCGGCGCCACCGGTACCGGCAAGTCGACCTCGCTGGCAGCATGATCGGCTACCGCAACCAGAACTCGACCGGGCACATCATCACCATCGAGGATCCGATCGAGTTCGTGCACAAGCACGAGGGCTGCATCATCACCCAGCGCGAAGTGGGTATCGACACCGACAGCTGGGAGGCCGCCCTGAAGAACACGCTGCGGCAGGCGCCGGACGTGATCATGATCGGCGAAATCCGTACCCGTGAAGGCATGGACCACGCCATCGCGTTTGCCGAAACCGGCCATCTGGTGCTGGCCACGCTGCACGCCAACAACGCCAACCAGGCGATGGACCGCGTGATCAACTTCTTCCCGGAAGACCGCCGCAACCAGTTGCTGATGGACCTGTCGTTGAACCTGAAGGGTGTGGTGGCGCAGCAGCTGGTGCCCACGCCCGATGGCAAGGCCCGCCGCGTGGCGATGGAGATCATGCTTGGCACGCCGCTGGTGCAGGATTACATCCGCGAGGGTGAGATCCACAAGCTCAAGGAAGTGATGAAGGACTCCGTGCAGCTGGGCATGAAGACCTTCGACCAGAGCCTGTTCGAGCTGTATCAGGCCGGCGAGATCAGCTACGACGATGCGCTGCGCTACGCCGACTCGCAGAACGAGGTGCGTCTGCGCATCAAGCTTGCCCAGGGTGGCGACGCCAAGACGCTGGCGCAGGGGCTTGATGGCGTGGAGATCGCCGAGGTCCGCTGACCGCAGTTTTCCCATCGACATCGCTGGAAGGAGTAAGTGCAGATGGAAGTGCAGAACCCCTATCTCCCTCCAGCGGCTCCGGTGGTCCCGGTCCCTGCGCCGGCCGCTGTTGCGCGGCCGGCTTCTGTTCCGGTTGAATCCGGAACAGCGCAGGTGCACCCGGAGGTGTTTGCTCCGTCCACCGGCAAGCTGGTCATGATGAGCCTGTGCACGTTCGGTCTGTACGTGCCGTACTGGTTCTACCGCAACTGGCAGGCCATTTCCGACCAGGAGGGTGGGGATATCTGGCCGTTCTGGCGCGCGGTGTTCGCACCGCTGTGGGGATTCAGCTGTTTCCCCCGGCTCAATAGTTACGTTTCCAGCAGGCGGCGGCAGCTGGCGTTTCCGCCGCTAGTGCTGGCACTGGTGTTCTTCCTGCTCAACTTCATCGCCAACCTGTCGATGTTCTTTCCGCGCAATATCGGCAAGAACCTGTGGGTGATCGGCCTTTTCACCTTTGTTCCGCTGCTGCCGATGAACTCGCTGATGCGCAGCTACCAGCAGTCCCTGCGGATGGACATGCGCCGCCAGGATCGCCTGCTGGTCTGGCACATCCTGATCATCCTGTTCGGCGGCTTGCTGTTGCTGCTGGGGCTGGCGGGCATTTTCCTGCGCGGTTGAGTCGGCCAATGTCCGGGCCACGGCGCCGTGCTCAGGCCTGCATCCACGCCGGGCCAATCGCGGCGATGCGCGCTTGCACCGGGCAGTCCTGGCGGTGTGCGCCTGGCAGGTAGCCCAGGCTCATCAGGAACTCGCCGGTGATCTCGCCACCGGTGAAACGGAAGGTCTTCTTGAACAGCTTCACCCAGTCCGCCTTGGGCAAGGGGTGGTGGGCATCCAGCCACTGGACGAAGCCGCCGTGGCTGGCACGCAGCTGCTGGATCACCTGCGCGTTGTGGATGGCCGCATGCACCTTCAGGCGGTTACGGATGATGCTGGCATCGTTGAGCAGGCGCGCGACATCGCCCTGGCCATAGGCGGCCACCTTGTCCACCGAAAAACCGTCATAGGCGGCGCGGAAGCCCTCGCGTTTTCTCAGAATGGTCTCCCAGCTCAGCCCGGCCTGGTTGATCTCCAGCACCAGCCGCTCGAACAGCTCGCTTTCCTCACGCTGCGGAAATCCGTACTCGTGGGCGTGGTAGTGGGCGTGAACAGGGTGGCCGGGAGCGATATCGCAATAGCTGGACATGGGCGCAGGCGCAGGTAAGGGCGGCGTCATTATCCGCCAGCACGCCTTCAACGGCGGTAAACGCTAGAATAGGCGCATGTCCGCGCTGTCTTCCCCACTTGCCAATCACCTGCTGGTGGCGCTGCCGTCGCTGCTCGATCCCCATTTCGCCCGCAGCGTTTCGCTGATCTGCCAGCACGATGAGAATGGTGCGATGGGCGTGATGGTGAACCAGCCTCCGAGTACACCCTGGGCGAGGTGTTGATGCAGATGGATATCGTCTCCGATGACGAGGCCCTGTGCGCACAGCCAGTCCTCAGCGGCGGTCCGGTGCATACCGAACGCGGCTTTGTGATCCACGACGATGCCCGCAGCTGGGATTCCAGCCTGACGGTGGCCGAAGGTCTGTACCTGACCACCTCGCGCGACATCCTCGAGGCGATGGCGCGCGGGGAAGGGCCGCGGCATGCGCTGGTCACGCTGGGATGCGCGGGCTGGGGCGCCGGCCAGCTGGAGCAGGAGCTGGCTCAAAACAGCTGGTTGACTGTGCCGGCCGATGCTGGATTGCTGTTCGATACACCGATGGACCAGCGCTGGCAGCTGTCGGCCGCGCGCATCGGGGTGGACCTGTTCCGTCTGGCGGGATACAGCGGACATGCCTGATCCGGCCCTTTCCACCGACAGCACGGTCCTCGGGTTCGATGTCGGTTCGCGCCGGATCGGCGTGGCGATTGGCAGTTCCTTCGGTATGAATGCCCGTGCGATCGCGGTGATCGATGTGCACGCAGCTGGTCCTGACTGGACTGCGCTGGATCGCCTGTTCAAGGACTGGCGTCCGCACGGTCTGATCGTCGGTGATCCATTGACACTTGATGGCGAGGACCAGCCCAATCGCAAGCGCGCGCGTGCTTTCGCGCGGCAGCTGCAGCAACGCTACAAGGTGCCGGTGTTGATGATCGACGAGCGCTCCAGCTCGGTGGAGGCGGCGCGCCGCTTCGCTGTCGAGCGCTCGGAAGGTCGCAAGCGTCGTCGTGACGCCGCCAACCTGGACGCGGTCGCCGCGGCGGTCATCATCGAGCGCTGGTTGTCGGCTCCGCACGATGCCATTCCTGTTTCCTGACTCCTGCCAAGAACTCTGTCATGACCGCTTCGCAACTCGATGCACAAGGACGTTTGCGCCACCTGCTGACCCTGGAAGGGCTGCCCCGCGAGAACCTGCTGCAATTGCTCGATCGTGCCGGTCAGATCCGAGATGCGGCGATGGGCCGGGTCGGCAACAAGCGCTCCGTGCTTGCCGGTACCGCCGTGTGCACGCTGTTCTTCGAGCCCTCCACGCGCACCCGCAGTTCGTTCCAGCTGGCCGCGCAGCGGCTGGGCGCCGATGTGCTGAACTTCGATGCGTCCACCTCATCGGCACGCAAGGGCGAAACCGCCTGCGACACGTTGCGCAATCTGGAGGCGATGGGCGTGCGCGGCTTCATCGTGCGCCACCCCGATGATGGCGCGGTGGCTGAGCTGGCCGCGGCTGCGGGCGAGGGCACCGCACTGGTCAATGCCGGCGATGGTCGCAGCGCGCACCCGACCCAGGGCCTGCTGGACATGCTGACCTTGCGTCAGGCCAAGGGACCGGATTTTTCGAAACTGAAAGTGCTGATCACCGGCGATGTGAAGCACTCGCGGGTGGCCCGTACCGACCTGCATGCGATGCGTACGCTGGGCGTGGGCGAGATCCGTGTGTGTGGCCCGCAGGCGCTGCTGCCGGACGAGGAAACGCTCAAGGGCTGCATCGTCGGCCAGGACTTCGACGCGATGCTGGAAGGCGTCGATGCGCTGATGATGCTGCGCTTGCAGCGCGAGCGCATGGAAGAAGGGCTGGTGCCCTCGCTGGAGCAATACCACGCCGAATACGGCCTCACCGCCGAACGCCTGAAACGTGCTGGCAAGGATGCGGCGGTGTTGCACCCTGGGCCGATCAACCGCGGCGTGGAGGTCACCGACGAGGTCGCCGATGGCCCGCAGTCCTGGGTGCTGCGCCAGGTCGCCAACGGCGTGGCGGTGCGCATGGCCGTGCTGGAAACGCTGCTGGCCTGATCATTCGGTTCAGGGGCGGGAGGTCGCGGTGCTGTCGGCATCGGCCTTGCGCTGCAGCTGCTGGATGTAGATCAGCTCGTTGGCGGCGATTCTGCTTTCCGGGTCCAGCTGCAACGATGCCTCGTAAGCCTGTCGGGCGGCCGGAAGGTCGCCCAGTTCGATCAGCGCAAACCCGGTGCCGCGCAGTGCCAAAGCTTCCAGATAGGCCGCTTCGGGGTGGCTGCGGGTGAGCGCCAGTGCCTGCCGATAGTTTTCCAGTGACCCGGCCCAGTCGCGGCGGCGGGTTAGGGCCGCGCCGCGTTCGGTCAGGGGCTCGGGTTCGTAGGGCGCGCTGGCATGGGCCTTGTCCAGCCAGCGCAAGGCCTGCTCGATCTGGTCCTGCTCCACGGCGATATAGCCCAGATGCTTGTAGGCATTGGCGCAGGCCATATCCAGCCAGTCGGTGGGCTGGCCATCGCCGTGGGTATCCAGATAGTGCAGATACTGGCGCTGGCTGCGGAACGCCCGTACCTGGCGTCCGGGTACGGCGAGGTAGGCGTCACACTGCCTCGCCGCATCCAGCAGGGCAGGCCTGGCCCTGGCGTGATCGCCTTTCAGGCTCTGTGCGATGGCCTGCTCCACGGGTAGGCGCAGCTGGCTTCCCAAAGCCGGCTCTGCCATAGGGGAGCGCAGCGGCGTAGTACTCAGCACCGAAGGACTGGTCTCACTCTGGGCCAGTGCCACGTTGCAAAGGCCGGCGACAACCAGCAACAGCAGGCGCATACAACGTTCCTTGGCAAGGGCGTTGGGGCGAGCCTAGCGCATTGGGCCGGGGACTGTCAGGGGCACAACGCCCTGCTCAGGCGCGCGGGGCCATCGCCAGAATCTCCAGTTGCTGCCGGGCTTCAACGTTGCCTGCCGCGGCGGCGGCCTGTACGGCGGCCAGATCCGGGTGCTGGATAATCAGCAGCGGGAATTCGCATTGCGGGCAGCTGTATTCGGTCTGCTCATCGTGCAGCTCCATTTCCATCTGCGCGAGGCACCTTGCCAGTCACAGGAAGGGCAGGTGTGGGTGTGCTCGCGCCAACCGGGCTGGTAGTAGTCGTGGACGGTAACGGTCATTGGGTACTCAGTGCAGCAGGATCAAAGTGGCAAGGCCGAGGAAGCTGAAAAAGCCCATCACGTCGGTCACTGCGGTCACCACCACGGTACCGGCGACGGCCGGATCCACGTTCATGCGCTTGAGCATCAGCGGCAGCAATACACCGGCCAGCGCGGCGGCGCAGAAGTTGATGATCAGCGCCAGGGTGATCACCACCGACAACAGCATGCTGTGGAACCACAGGAAAGCGATGATACCCACCACCACGCCGATCAGGGTGCCGTTGATCAGCGCGACCCGCATTTCCTTCCACAGCAGGATGCGGGCGTTGCTGGGGCCGACCTGACCCAGCGCCAGACCGCGCACCATCAGCGTCAGCACCTGCACCGCGGCGTTGCCGCCGACGCCGGCGACGATCGGCATCAGTACCGCGAGGGCGACGATTTTCTCCAGCGTGACTTCGAACTGGCCGATCACCGAGGCGGCAAGAAAGGCCGTGCACAGGTTGATGCCCAGCCACACCACGCGGCCGCGCACCGCGCGCTTGATCGGCGAGAACAGATCCTCTTCCTCGTCCAGACCGGCGGCGCCGAGCGCCTGATGCTCGGCCTGCGAACGGATGATGTCGACCACGTCGTCGATGGTGATGCGGCCGAGCAGGATGTTGTTGTCGTCCACCACCGGCGCCGAGACCCAGTCGTGGTCGGAGAACTGGCGCGCGACTTCCTCGGCGCTTTCGCCGACATCGATGGCCGGCTGCTCGTCGTCGATCAGGCGGTTGATCGGCGTGCTGTCCTCATGCGTGACCAGCGCCGCCAATGACAGCCGGCCCAGATACTGGTGGCGACGGCTGACCACGAACAGGTGATCGGTGTGATCGGGCAGCTCACCGCGCAGGCGCAGGTAGCGCAGCACCACATCGACGTTGACGTCGGCGCGCACGGTGACCACATCCGGATTCATCAGGCGGCCGGCGGTATCCTCCGGATACGACAGCACCTGCTCCAGCCGCTCGCGGTTCTCGCGATCCATCGACTTGAGGACTTCGTCGATGACGGTATCGGGCAGATCCTCGACCAGATCGGCCAGATCGTCGATGTCCAGGTCTTCGACCGCGGCGATGATCTCGTCCGGGTCCATGTCCGCCAGCAGGCTTTCGCGGACTTCATCACCGACGTGGACCAGCACCTCGCCGTCGTCTTCCGGATCGACCAGTCCCCATACGACTTCGCGTTTGCCTGGCGGCAGCGATTCGAGCAGGTTGCCGATCTCGGCCGGCGCCAACGTGTTGACCAGACGACGCACCGGCCCCAAGCGCCCACTGTCGAGCGCATCGGAAAGCAGGCGCAGCTGTCGCGCGGTCTTGTCGTGGCGTACGGCTTCGGCCATCGGAGCTCCAGAGAGAAGAAAAGGCCGTTATCCGGAGACAGGATGCGGCATCAGCGGTGTCCAGCGCGTCATTATTGCGTGCGCGCATCAGGGATGCACCGTGTTTCTACGCCGGTGGCAGCTCAGGCCGGAGCCGATTCGCGGATCCAGCGCTCAATGCCGCGCCGATCACGTGCCTGCAGCAGCTTCTTGCCGCGCTGGCGCAGCATGCGCAGATCGCTGTCGCGAATGGTGCGGCGGACCTCCAGCAGCGTGGCCGGATGCAGGCTGAACTCGGTCAGTCCCAGTGCCAGCAGCAGCGGCACCATCTGCGGATCGCCCGCGATCTCCCCGCATACCGCCACCGGTGTGGCGTGTGCCTGCGCGGTCTGGATCACCTGCGCCAGCAGCCGCAGCACCGCCGGATGCAGTGGCGAATACAGCGCGCCCACAGCCTCGTTGTTGCGGTCGGCCGCAAGCAGGTACTGCACCAGATCATTGGTGCCGATGGACAGGAAATCCACCTGGTCAATGAGCGTCTCCAGTGCGATCGCCGCTGCCGGCACTTCGATCATCGCGCCCAGTGGCGTCTGCTCCGCCACGGCATGACCCTCGGCCCGCAGCGCCACCGCCAGGCGGCTCATGCGCCGTTTGACCGCCAGAATCTCCTCGCGCGCGCTGACCATCGGCACCAGCACGCGTACCGGTCCATAGCCGGAGGCGCGCAGGATCGCCCGCAGCTGTGCATCGGCAACCTTGGGGTGGGCCAGCGACAGGCGCACGCCGCGCAGCCCCAGTGCCGGATTCTCCTCGCTGGTCAGCGCCAGCCCGGTGCGGTCGGCCTTGTCCGCCCCCAGGTCCAGCGTGCGGATGGTGACCGGGCGGCCACTCATGCCCAGCACCGTGTCGCGGTAGATCTGGAACTGTTCCTCTTCCGTGGGCAATTCGTTGCGCTGCAGGAACAGGAACTCGGTGCGGTACAGGCCCAGACCGTGCGCGCCCATCGCGTGGGCGCTGGCGACATCCTCGTGCGATTCGGCGTTGGCCAGCAGGGTGACGTCGACACCGTCGCGAGTGCGGGTGGGTTTGGAGCGCAGCCGTCCCAGTTCGCGTTGCTCGCGGGCCAGCTCGCGCAGGCGCAGCCGGTACTGGCGCAGGTCCTCGGCACCTGGATCGAGGGTGACCTCGCCCGTGCCGCCATCCAGAATCAGCACGTCACCGTCATTGATGCGGCTGAGCACCCCGCTGGCGGCGACGACCAGGGGCAGGTGCAGACTGCGCGCCAGGATGGCGCTGTGCGACAACGTGCTGCCGGCGCTGCTGACAATACCGACGACGCCCTGCGATTGCAGCTGCGCCAGTTCAGACGGGGCGACGTTCTCGCAGACCAGGATCTCGCCGGCCAGTCCCTTCACTCCGGCCGGACGTTTGTGCAAAAACGCGTGGATGCGCCCGATGACGTGATCCAGGTCATCCAGACGGCTCTTCAGGTAGGCGTCTTCCATCCCTTCGAAGACCTGGGCGAGCCGGTCGCGCTGGGTGCGCAGCGCATAGGTGGCGCTGTAGCGGTTGTTGCGGATCAGGTCATCCAGCGCCACCAGCAGTTCGGGATCATCCAGCAGCATCGCATGCAGATCGAGGAACTCGCCGACTTCGGCGGGCAGTGCACCTTGCAGGCGATGGCGCAGGTCGCGCATTTCCGCGCGGGCGGCGTCCAGGGCCAGGTGCAGGCGTTCCAGTTCGGCCGGCACCGCCGCGGCGGGCACGTGCTTTTTGCCGGTCTCCTGGGTGTAGGGCAGTCTC
>NZ_BAZI01000070.1 GCF_001310775.1 Stenotrophomonas pictorum JCM 9942 | reverse complement strand
CGTCGGCGTCGGCAGCGAAGCGCTGGCCTGGGGCGGCGTGCTGGTCATCGCCGGCCTGCCGATCTACTTCTGGCTGCGCCGCAAGGGCTGAGCCCGATCCGCAACAGAAAACGGCACCGCCCATGCAGTGCCGTTTCGGGTGACGCTGGCAACAGCGGCATCGCGGCCGCTGCTGTCATTGGATGTTCCGTGCCTGCTAGCGTTCCGGTTTGGCCACTACGCGCAGCTTGTCGGCATCGACCTGTTTGACGCCCTTGATGCCGCGTGCCACCGCAATGGCGCGATCCTTCTCGCTCTGGTGGTTCACCGTGCCGCTGAGCATCACCGTGCCATTGACCGTTTCGACCGTGATCTCCAACCCCGGCACGTTTTCCGTCGCCAACAGGTCGGCCTTCACCTTGGTGGTGATCCAGGTATCACTGCCCGGCTGATGCGATTCCGCGTGGGTCTTGTCATGTTCCGTCGGCGGATTCTTGTCCTCGCCGGCAAAGGCGGTGCTGACGCCCAGCGGCAACAGCGCCAACAACAGCCATCGACTCGTTTTCGCCCGGTTCATTGGATTTTCCTCGGATGGAGCAGGAACGCTCCGGGTGCAGCCTCGCACCGCCGGGGTTAATGCCATGCCTTTGCCGAAGCCGTAGCGCTCATGTCCGCCTGACATTGATGTATGCGGATTCAGCAAAGGGACCGGTCCCGCTCCGCTGCAGCTGCCGTTCCGCCATCGCCGTGCAACCGGGCCCGACAGCAGGCATCCACCGGCACGCCATGGGAAGAACCCGCGGGGCGATCAGCACGTCCCCAGCCGCTGGAAATGCTCCACCTCGTCCAGCCAGACCCGCTGCACGCTTTTTCCGCCGGTATCCAGCGGCAGCACGCCGTTGGTGCCTTCATTGCCGCCTTCATCCAGGAACTGCAGTATCGACGGGCGCTCGACCACCGTCCCGGTCAGTGTCGCGCCCCCGCGCAGGTGCAGCTCCACCACCAGCTCAGCATCCAGCGCGGCCTGCAGATCCTTCAGGCGCTCGATGGTGGCCTGGTCGGTATGTACCCGGGGTGCAATCTTGCTCATAGTGATTCTTTCATCCTGGCGGCCGGGGCCGCACCGATGCTCCGTGTGTTAATGGGAGGCCCACACTGGCCTGCGCGCGGGAAAACCGGGGTGAAGACGCCGGGCTACGCGCCTTCGCGATGGTCGTTTAAAGAGGGGCCACCAACAGCAAGGGCCCCGAAGGGCCCTTGCTGTTGCAACACTCACACCTGTCGATTACCAGATGCGCACGCGGTCTTCCGGGGCGATGTACTGCTTGTCGCCGGCCTTCACGTTGAACGCGTCGTACCACGCATCGATGTTGCGCAGCGGGGCGAAAGCGCGGATGTGGCCCGGCGAATGCGTGCCGTTGACCAGCTGCTGGCGCAGTGCGTCGTCGCGCCACAGCGTGCGCCATACCTGCGCCCAGCCCATGAAGAAGCGCTGCTCGCCAGTGAAGCCGTCAATCACCGGCGCCGGCTTGCCGTCCAGCGAGCGGCGGTAGGCTTCCAGCGCGATGGTCAGGCCACCCAGATCGCCGATGTTCTCGCCCATCGCCACGCGGGCGTTGATCTTCATGCCCGGCAGCTGCGGGAACTCGAACGCCTCGTACTGCGCGCCCAGCTTGGCGGCCTGCGCCTCGAACTTGGCCGCGTCTTCGGCGGTCCACCAGTCACGCAGCACGCCGGCCCCGTCGGACTTGCGGCCCTGGTCGTCGAAACCGTGGATGATCTCGTGGCCGATCACGCCGCCGATGCCACCGTAGTTCACCGCCGGGTCGGCGGACGGATCGAAGAACGGCGGCTGCAGGATCGCGGCCGGAAACACGATCTCGTTCTTGACCGAGTTGTAGTACGCATTGACCGTCTGCGGGGTCATGCCCCACTCGTTCTTGTCGACCTTCTGGCCCAGGCGGGCGCGGCGGTAATCCCACTCGAAGGCACGGGCGCGCAGCGCGTTGCCGACGATGTCGCCGTTGCGCACTTCCAGCGCGCTGTAGTCGCGCCACTGTTCCGGGTGGCCGATCTTCAGGCCGAAGCCCTTGAGCTTGGCGTGGGCCTCGGCCTTGGTGGCCGGGCTCATCCAGGCCAGCGTGTCCAGGCGCGCGCCCATCGCCAGCTTCACGTTGGAAACCAGCGCGTCCATCTTGGCCTTGGCATCGGCCGGGAAGTACAGCTTGACGAAATCGCGGCCGATGGCCTCGCCCATGATGCCTTCGCTGTAGCTGACCGCGTTCTTCCAGCGCGGCTTGGGCTCCGGCTGGCCGGACAGGAACTTGGCGCGGAACTCGTACTCGGCATCGACGAAGTTCTTCGACAGCAGACCGGCCGCGTCATCGGTGGTGTGGAACGCCAGCCACGCCTTGAGCGTGTCCAGGTCGGTGGCGGCAAACACCTTGGCCAGCGCCGGAATGGCGGTGTTCTGGCGCAGCACCACGCTCTCGGCTTGGCCAACACCGGCAGCGTCGAACAGCACGTTCCAGTCCACCTGCGGCGCCTGCGCGGCCAGCTCGGCGCGGGTCAGCCGGTTGTAGGTCTTGTCGCGGTCACGGCTCTCGGCGCGGGTCCAGTGGCCCTTGGCCACCTCGGTTTCCATCGCCATGATCTTCGCCGCCGCGTCAGCCGGCTTGTCCCAGCCGGCCAGGGTCAGCAGCTGCTCGATATAGGCCACATAGCGCGCGCGCTGCGGGGCGAACTTCTCGTCCAGATACATCTGGCGGTCGCCCAGGCCCAGGCCGGACTGGCCCATATACAGCGTGTAATGCTCCGGGTCGCGCTGGTCGTCGGAGACGCCAAGGCCGAACAGCGTGGCGCCGAAACCGGCATTGCTGCGACCCATCAGCGCGGCGATGGCCGACTTGTCCTTGGCCGCGCGGATCTCGGCCAGCATCGGCTTCAGCGGTTCAGCGCCGGCCTTTTCGGCGGCGGCCTCGTCCAGGAAGCCACGGTACAGCGCGGCGATCTTGGCGCTGTCGCCATCGGTGGCCGGGTTGCCCAGCGCATAGCCTTCCAGCAGCTGGTGCACGCGCGCCTCGGACAGGTCGCGCAGCGCCAGGAACGCGCCAAAGCTGGACTTGTCCGACGGGATCGGGGTGTTCTTGGCCCAGTTGCCGTTGACGTAGGCGAAATAGTCATCGCCCGGCTTGGCACTGGTGTCCATGCCGGCCGTGTCGATGCCCCAGTTGCCCATGCGCGGCGCGGCGATGCTGGCGCCTGCGGTGGCACTGCCGGCCTCGGTGGCGGCAAACAGGGTTTGCACCGTGCATGCGTCATCCACGCAGGCGTGGTCCTGGCCGGCGGACGCCGAACCGGCAATCCCCAGGGCCAGCAAGGTGGCGGTGGTCAACAGCGTCTTTTTCAACAGAACTCTCCTGGTAAAGGGTGGCGGAGCCGATTCCCCCGGCCCCTCGCGTGCAGGCAAGCATAGCCAGCTTTGCCCACAAGCCCATGTGCCGGAGGCCATGCTGCAGCGACACAAACCACGCCCCACGCTCCCTGCAGGAGCGACGCCGGGTGGCCTCGGGCCATCAGTCGCGACCGCCCGGCCCAACTCCCCTATGCAGCGGCACCGGGTGGCCTTGGACCATCAGTCGCAACCTTCCCACTGTCACAAGAACGGTAGCCCCCCGCTCCACCTTGATACATGTCACCTCGCGGGCGATGCCTGCTTGCTACGGTTGGGGTACGCCTGAACCGATGCCACGACCATGAAGATGCGCTCCCTCCATGTCCCCGCCACCGCCCTTGCGCTGGCCCTTGCCGTGACCGCCTGTACCGCCGGCAATGATCACGCCCCGGCCGCCGACACCGCCGCTGAAGCAAGCACCGCAGCGCCCGCCAGCTCCAGCCACGCCCATGCCGCCGCATCCGCCCCCGCCCCGGTACTGGCCGAAGGCCAGCGCTGGCAAACCGACGAGCCGCTGCGTACCGCCATGGGCCGCATCCATGCCGAGGTACTGAAGAACCTGCCCGCTTTCCATGACGCGCGGCTGCAGGCCGCCGACGCCGCCGCCCTCGCCGATGTGATCGACAGCAACGTCCAGTACATGTTCGCCCACTGCAAACTGGCCCCCGAGCCCGATGCCGCCCTGCATGTGCTGATCACCCGGATGCTCACTGCCGGCGCGCACCTGCGCGAAAACCCCGCCTCGGCCGAAGGCATGCCGGAACTGGTGGCCGCGATCAACACCTACCAGGCAACCTTCGATCACGAAGCATGCAGCCGCTCACCCACGACTGAGGCAAAGTGCCGGCCCGTTCTCGACGGCCCCAGCCTCAATGCAACCGGATTAAAAAACCCAGAGCCCTGTCATGCGGGGCTTTGCGTTGCGGCGATCTAATTGTCGTTCAAACCATTGGGCGCGCGCGTCTGCAGCCGCTCCTTCCAGGTGTTCTCTACCTGCACCACGTCTTCAACCAACACATCCGGCGACAGTGGTCCACAGCGTCTTTTTCAACAGAACTTTCCTGGAAATAATGGCGGAGCCGATTCCCCCGGCCCCTTGCGTGCGGGCAAGCATGGCCGGCTCTGCCCACCTTCCCATGTGTAGGAGGCCATGCGGCGACGGTAGCGGTTGCAGCGCGTGCTTGGACCTTCGATCAGAAGGCAAGCCGGTACACGTTATCCAACCAGCGCCCCCTCAAGCGCACCGCGTGCATGGGTGATCGCCGTCGCCAGCCGCTGGCTGAAATCGGAAGGGCGATCACTGAGCAAAATCAGCCGCTCCAGTGCACGGGTCATCGCCACATACAGCAGCCGCGCCTCTTCCGCCGGCTCGGCGTTATGCAATGGCAACTGGCCGAGGCCAGGAATCAGCACCAGCGGAAACTCAAGGCCTTTGCTGGAATGCATGCTCACCAGCTTCACCGTGTCGCCGCTGGCAAACAGCGCATCGCGCCCTTGGGTACTGAGCGCCGAGGTGAAGGGAATCGCGGCCCGTTGCAGAATCTGCTCCAACGCCTTGGCCTGATAATTGGTGCGGTAGATCACCGCCATGTCCGACCAGCTTTTCCTTTCTTCGGCCGCCTGCTGCAACGCCAACACCAGCTCACGCATTTCCTCACCAGTGTGAGCGCATTGGCGCAACTCCGGATATGGTCCATGGCGCCCTGCACTTTCCGGCAACACCTGCGGCACACCATCCTCATCGGCATCCCGCGCATTGAGCAGCTCCTGTGCGAAGGCCCGCGCCACTGCCAGCACCTGCGCGGTGTTGCGGTAATTCAGGCGAAGGATGGTGGTGCGCCCCTGCGCCCGGATACCGACACTGGAAAAACTGAAAGCACGCCGTTTCGGCCCCGGGCGATAGATCGACTGCGCATCGTCATACAGCACCAGCAACGAATCGGATGCCGGATCGAGCATCTGCACCACCAGCTGGAACCAGTCCGGCTCAAAGTCGTGCCCCTCATCGATCAGAATCGCCGCGTACTGCGAACGTGGCACACGCCCCTGCTCCACTCCATTTATAAGCGTGGACACCATCTGCTCGTTGCGCGTGTCGAAATCCATCCCATAAGCCGGCTTGGACAGGTGGTAGCTGGTGAGCATCTCCCCGCACCAGCCATGGAAGTGATGCACCACCACCCGCCCCCCACCACCCCGCTCGTTGATGATCTGCCGCAATCGCGCGGCCAGTGAACGGTTGAAGCAGAGTATCAGCACAGGCTTGGGTACCGCCTGCGCGATATGCAGACTGCGATAGGCCAGAATCATGGTCTTGCCGCTGCCCGCCACCCCATGGATCACCCGGTGGCCTTCTCCCAGCGAACGGGCCAACTGCTCCTGCTGCAGGTCCATCACCTTCATCAGATCAGGCAACACATCCTGCTCGGGGGAAAACAGGCCGAACTGACCCGGCATGTGATTGACACGCAGCTCGGGAAACAGATGCCCGCGTACCCGGTCAATCTGCGGCAGGCTCAACTGGCAGTGGAACACCTGGGTGAACATGTCCCAAAGCCGCTGCTGGAAATCCTCCGCCTCCACGCTCTCGGTCATTTCATCCGAACAGATGACCCGCTGCGGGTCCAGCACCTCGCCCCAGCCGGCCTCGTTGAACTGCTTGCGCGTGATGCGGGTAAGCACTGCACCCCAGCCGTATGGCATGCAGAGCCTGCCGGCATAAGGCGTGTTGGCGGCCTGCTTCAAGGCGGGGTCTTTTTCCAGCAAGCTGGTTACGCTGAGCACATACTGCCGCGCCTGCAGCTGCGGATTCACCACTTTCTTGATGCCGCCGCCGACATGGATCTGCGCCTGCGTGCGATCCATGGCCTGTACCGTTTCCACCCGCCAATCCTTGACCTCCAGCACCAGCAGGCCCCGACTGGGATGTAGCACGATGAAATCCGGATAGACCGCCTTCGGCCCCACCGGCACGTTGCACCACACCAGATAGTCGTCTTCCAGCTTGCGCTGCAGGCGCTCGGCCAGGCGGCGCTCGCCCGGCGTATCAAACCGGCATGCGGAAAACTGGGGAAATAGACGGGCCATAAGGTTCCTTCCAAGGACGCGCCGCCAGTTATACGCAATTACCGACCGGTCAGCTCATCCTCGCAGGCATGGATCTGATGGGCGGACGCCGAACCGGCGAAACCCCGGGCCCGCAAGGTGGCGGTGGCTGCGGTGGCGGTTGCAGCGTTTGGAGGGGATCAGCCCTGAAAATCAAACTGTGTTCTTCCGGGGCCATCGAAATATCGCTGCCTCCCGCTTGAAATCCCCAACCACCGGCAGGTGTCTCATCACTACTGGTTTAAGATGGCAGCACAACGTCAGGCATTACCTATGAATACCGAGATACAGTCATTGCAGCAGGCACTTCGCGAATTTGCGCAGGCCCGCGACTGGGGACAGTTCCACTCTCCCAAGAATCTGGCCGCCGCACTCTCTGTCGAAGCGGCCGAACTACTGGAGCCCTTCCAGTGGCTGACAGAAGAACAGAGCAGGAATCTCTCCGGCGCCCAACTCGGTCAAGTCACCGAAGAAGTGGCCGATGTACTTCTTTATCTGCTGCAGCTGTCCGACAAACTGGGCATCGATCCGGTCCAGGCAGCATGGAAAAAATTGGAACTCAATGCGCTGAAGTATCCAGCTGACGCAGCACGGGGAAAAAGCGACAAGTACAACAAGCTGTAATCAACCAGACCTTAGGGGGAGGCGCGTTGATCGTTTATCAAGCCAACAAATCCGGTTTCATCAAGGACATCGAAAACCGCGGCATCGAGTACCAGATCGCCCGCACCTATCTGGACAAGACCGGCCGCTATGCGCCCGACGCTGAGCTCAGAGCCTGGCGTTCCTCCCTGCAAGAGATGGCCTCGGTCCTTCGGGATGACGGAATTCCCGACGACACAGGCATCGGCGTCGAATTCGGCATCCCCCAGACCTCCAAACGTATCGACTTCCTTATCTCCGGAAGCACGGCCGACGGCACACCCCACCTCATCATCGTGGAGCTGAAGCAGTGGTCGTCGTCCAAGCTTTCGGTCAAAGACGGAATCGTTGTCGCCCAGCGCGGCGGCCCGCGAGAGAGCGAAGGCCCCCACCCCTGCTACCAGGCATGGTCCTACGCCGCGCTTCTTGAAGGCTTCAATGAGGCCGTGCATGAGGGAGATGTTTCCCTGAAGGCCTGTGCCTACCTGCACAACTACACCGATGACGGCATCATCACCCATCCCCATTACGCTCCCTACATCGAGAAGGCGCCGATCTTCCTGAAAGGAAACACGGAGCGGGAAAGGCTGCGGAGCTTCATCAAGCAGCATGTCAAACGTGGCGACAATGCCGAGCTTCTCTACCGCATCGAGAACGGGCGCATCCGCCCTTCCAAGATGCTGGCCGACAGTCTCGTCAAAATGCTTCGTGGCAGCCGCGAGTTCATCCTCATCGACGAGCAGAAGCTTGTCTATGAAACCGCACTGGCGGCAGCCCGTACCGCTTCGTCCGACGCCAAACAGGTTGTCCTCGTCAAAGGCGGCCCCGGCACCGGCAAATCAGTGGTTGCCATCAACCTTCTCGTGGAACTGACCAGACTCGGCCTGCTTGCCAAATACGTCTCCAAGAACGCAGCCCCCCGCGCGGTCTACAAGGAAAGGCTGCGCGGGAACTTCAAGCAGGTGGAGATCGGCAATCTCTTCAGCGGCTCCGGCGGCTTCATCGAGACAGCCCCGGACACCTTCGACGCACTGGTTGTCGACGAAGCGCATCGCCTGAACCGGCACTCCGGGCTGTACGGCAACCTCGGCGAGAACCAAGTCAAGGAGCTGATACAAAGCGCCAAATGCACGATCCTGTTTGTCGATGATGACCAGATGGTCACCTTGGCCGATATCGGCCACTCCGACGAAATCCGCCACTGGGCCAACGAGCTTGGCGCCTCCGTCACCGAGCTGGAACTGGCATCGCAATTCCGCTGCAGCGGATCGGATGGCTATCTGGCATGGATCGACAACACCTTGGGCATCCGCGAGACCGCGAACACCTCGCTGGATCATGGCGACTTCGATTTCCGGGTCATCGACTCCCCCACCGAGCTGCATGCCCTGATCGCCGAGAAGAACCGGCACAACAACCGGTCGCGCGTCGTTGCCGGCTACTGCTGGGACTGGGAGAGCAAGAAGAAGCCCGAGGCCTACGACATCGTTATTCCGGAATTCGGCTACCAGCGGCAGTGGAATCTGGACAAGGACGGCAGCCTCTGGCTGATCGCCCCGGAGTCCATCGACGAGGTGGGATGCATCCACACCTGCCAGGGTCTCGAGCTGGATTATGTCGGGGTCATCATCGGCCCGGACATGGTTTTCCAGAACCACACCGTGCAAACCGACCCGTCAGGCCGCTCGAAGCAGGACCGTTCGATTCGCGGCTACAAAAAAATGGTGCAGAGCGACAGAGAAGAAACTCGGAAGCGGCTGGACCGGATCATCCGCAACACCTATCGCACCCTGATGACCAGAGGAATGAAGGGATGCTATGTGTACTGCACCGATCCGGAACTGCAGGCGCACCTATCAAAGGCCATCAAACCACTGGCACCGGTCGTGCTGTAGCGAAATGACGGCTTTCGGTCAAGCGCGCGCTTCGGAGCACCACTTAAAATAGGGGAAATAGTTCGTCGCAATGTCATCCAGATCCGACCCTCTTCTCCTCCGAAGCGGCCTGCTCTGCGGTCGCTCCGGCATCTTGGCCACGCAGTAGGAAAGCCGTCCAGAACTGCGGAGGAAACGGCGTTCGAAAGTGCCGGCATGCCATCAGCACCAAACCAAAAAATCCGTGACGGACCGCAGACGCGAACGAAAGATCAGGCACCGTATTCTGCGCCAGTAAGTCCCGATTCGCCTGTACCAATTCTGTGATGGTAGCTGGGAAGACGATGGGAGCTTCGGTGGTACCGGATTCGCGTTGCGCCGGCCCACGGTATAGAGAAGCATCCGTCTCCTCATCCGGATACCACAACTGTAAGCAGACGTCTTCGAACACATCAGACTGGAGGGATTGCAGTAGGTGGTACAGCTCCTTGTGCCCAAAAATTGCACACCAGTACAGGACGGTCGGAACGAGTGTGCTCAGGTGACGGAGCTTCTGCACCTTGGCCTCGTCCAATTGTCCGGCGTCGAATTCGACGAGGTCATCCAGCGAATCCGACGCGATCGGGAATCCCTTGGACCGACGAAAACTGTAGACCAACCTGTGGCCAATTTCCGAGAGCCACGCCTTGGCTGCACCTTCTTTCCCCGTCGAGAGCAGCAGAAACAAAGCTAGCGAAATCTCAATGGCGTGCCCATCGAAACGCGGGGAACCGGAGCTCGGGTTGTTCTGGATCAGCGCCACAACTGCATCGGCCACTACACCCGCATTGTTTACCGCAGCAGGATCATCAGCCCTAGCGCACGTTGAAACTGAAGCACCCCAACCTCAGCTAGCAAGCCGATCTGTTCGAACACCTTGTTAGCTACCAAAGAACTCTCGGCTGCATAGCTGGATACCGCATCACGGACAAAGCAGTATGGCTGCAATTTGACGAAGTACGCGTGGCAAATTTGGTTGTGCAAATTGCAGATGTCAACATACGCCGACATGGCTGCCCTGTAGCTCATCAACTCTCGCGTGCGTACCCCCTCCCATGCCCACATGCAACAGCGCTCCCCCGCGAGGAAAGCGTTCAACAAATTTCCTTCCTGTTTTGCCCAATGGAACATCACTTCAAGGGCCAATGCGGCTGTTTTTAGTTGCCGAACGAACCGCTTTCGCACTCGACTGTCCGATACCGGCGCACCGTCTTTCGTTGGGCTGGTAA
>NZ_BAZI01000069.1 GCF_001310775.1 Stenotrophomonas pictorum JCM 9942 | reverse complement strand
GCGGCAAAGCGCCCCACGGCGCGCGTTCCTGCCAGAGCGCGCTGACAGCGAGCAGATCGGTATCGCCACTCCAGCCATCGCTCCATGCCTGTGCAGGCAACCGCAGCGGCTGCACCGCAGCCGGCGCGGCACCCAGCCAATAGTTGGAAAGCCCGCCCACGACCAGGGCCAGCAGGATCACGACAAGGGTACGCACGTGGGATTTCATCGGGCCAGATCCGCCGCATCGGGATTGGTAGGAGTGGCGCTGTCCTGCCGGCTGGACGCCGGATGCGACGCGGTATCGGCACCGGCCACGGCTTTGCGGTAGTAGCTGCGGAACGTCACGGTGACACGCGGGGTATCGCCCTCGCCGACTTCGATCCGTTCCACCTGGGTCCATGGCATGGCCTCGGCCAACGCGCGCATGAAGGCCTCATGGCCATGGGCTGGCAAATTGCCCTCCAGCCGCGAGATCACCTGCCACATGTCGGGGTAGCCCTCCACGTCGACGGTATCTTCCACCTTCACCTTGGGCTCGTTCATTTTCTGCTCGGCCCCCAGCGCGGTGAGCCATGCCTGCGACTCGGCCTGGGCCATGCCCTTGCCGGTGACTTCCGGAATCCGGTCGGTAACCGATTGAAGCAGCTCGGCAGTCTTGGCCGCACGCTCCGGCCACCAGGTTTCCTTGCGCACACCTTCGAGCCGGGTCAGCATTTCCATGTCGTCGGCATAGGCGCTCATGCACTTGTGCACCTGGTCGGACAGCATGAAAAGCCCCTGCATGCCGAGGATGGCGGCGATCACCATGCCGCCGTAGCGCAGTCGCGGGGTGTTGCGCCATTCGGTGCGCAGCTGCTGCAGACGGTTGAGGTTACTCATGGCCTTCTTCCTTCGCCTCCGGGGCCAGTTCCGATACCGCAGGCAGCTCGAACGCCAGTTGCATGGCGCCATTGAGCAAGGGCCTCACGGCGACATCGGACAGGCGGGCATCGCCTTCGAAGGCGAGGACAAAGGCGCGTGGATCGGTTTCGCTGCTGTGCACGGTGGCCTGCAGTTTGTCCGCCTCCCGTCGCCAGGTACGCAAGGTGCTGCCGTCGGGCAGGTGCGCGGCCACCTCGGCCATCAGCACATAGTCGTCATTGGGCGTGCGCAGTGCAGCCAGATGTTCCAGGTCGGCCTGGGCCTGTTCGGCGCGTTCCCGCGCGGCTAGCAGCGGACCTACTTCCGTGCGCAGGCGTTCCACGCGGACAGACAACTGGTCACTGGCCAGCTGCCAGCGCAGCAGCGCGGAGACCTGCCATGCCAGTCCTGCGGCGAGTGCGGCAAACAGCAGCAACCACGCCGTTTTTTCGTCGAACAAGGCCATCAGGCGCTGCGCACGACCCATTTCGCCCCACGGCCGGGACGACCACGGCAATGAGAGGGGCTCAGGAACTTCCTGCAGGGCAGCCGGATCCAGCCCGGTGGAGCGGACAAACCGCAACCATGCCTCGCCCGTCGGCAGTTGCTCCCACCACTGGCTGCTGACCAGCATGCCATTGCGCCAGCTTTGCGCTTCGTACCCTTTGGCGAGCCTGAGCAGGCGCACGCCATCGGCGGCAGGAGGTGCCAGCAGCAGGCTTTCCGGTATCCAGCGGCGCTCGCCAGCAGCATCGCTTTCGCCAGGCGCCATCCAGAACCAGAAATGGGCGATGCCGCCCGTCCACGCCACATAAGAGAGTGCGGAGGGCGAAGGTTTGTGCCGCGCCTCGGCCAGCTTGCCGGCCTGCAGGCGTTTACGGGCAGGCAATGCCTGCAGATCCTCGCGCCGGTACTGGCACTCGCCGCGTCCCACTATCCATTGCTGGCCCCCCAGCGGCCCGCCACGCAAAACTTCTCCCTGTTCGTCATTTACCAGGCGTCTTGTCGGCAAACAAAGGGCTGCCAGTCTGTTCCACAGGTTCATTATGTGAGGGATGGGCAATTGGGTAGGCGGCCAGAATCGACCAAGGACCTTGCTTGTCCGCAAGGGGCGTCAATCTTACATGCATCCGCCAGGCCGCGCCCGTACGCCGCCACAGCGTGATACGCAGAGTGTCGTCGGCCACATACCGGTAATCCAGCGCGTCATCACCCGGCACCCGGATGGCCAGACGCTCCTGCAGATCGTAAGTCGAGGTAAAGGGTCGCAGACGCCGTTGCTCGACCAGACGCCGGCAGGTTTCAGGGCAGCCGGGAATACGCAGCGGCAGCAGCTCCTCCGGCATGGTGTTGGGATTGATGCCTCCCGCGTAGTACGGGGTGATGTGGTCGATCATGGCGGCCAGCGTCGCCGGCGGCAGACTGTCCCATCCCATCACAATAGCCAACTCGCCCGGCGCCAGCATGCGGCGGTTGGGCGGTGGCTTGCGCTGTTCCCGTTCGTAGTCGCGGGCTTCAGCGCCGTTGACGCGGTTCAGGTCATCCGGGTCGATATAGTCCAGCAGGGTGTCGCGCAGACGGGGCCAGCGCTCGGAAGGGATGCCATACAGGCGGAGGAACCGGTTCAGATCCTCCGGACCCGGCCACGCCATCGGAAACAGCCCCGCTTCATCCTGTATTGAAAACGCGGCACTGCCAAGCCCCTGATAAGGACTCCCATCAAGTTGCAGCTCGCCGCCCACCGGATCGCGGGAGAGTCCGCCAAATTCGCTGAGCCGGCGGTAGGCCAACTCGTCCTCGCCCAGGGCGCGGGTTGGCTGCCCGGCGAGGGTCTTTTCCCGGGTGGCGATGATATACAGCAGGGTGTCGCGGGTTTCATACAGCGAGGCTTCGTCCTCGAACTGCGCGCGCGCGACCTGCGCATCCTGCACCTGGGAAACAGCCCACAACGTCATCAGCGCCACAGCGATGGTGATGCCGGCCAGAATCCACAGGGTGACGGCCAGAATGAAACCTTCCGGGCGAGGCCTCCCGGGTGAACGGTCAAATGCCACTGCTGCCGACCTCGTCCAGTTTCAATTTTTCAGGATCCAGCCCGTCGGCCATGATCGGAACCAGCCAATCGAGCGTGCCGCGGCCGGTACGGGCGGTAAAACGGATCATCTTCGGTGGGAATTTGTGGTCTTTCCATTTCCACTCGTCCACCCAGTTGCCGGTTTCGTCCAAGTAGGAGAAGGCCGCGTCACTCAGCGGCCCCTCGATGACCACGACGTCGGTTACCCGGGTATCGGCATAGTGCAGTCGCCCCCCATCCAGCCACCAGCGCACGCCGGAAAAGCCCTGTGCGGCCAATGGAGAGGGTGTCGAATATTGCATCAAATCACGGGTACCCAGCGTCCCCTCGCCCTGTTCCTCCAGATCGCGCTGGAGACCCGCCACCGTTTCCCGGAACCAGGCTTCCTGCAATCCGGCGACGCGATTTTCACCTTCAAAACGCAACAGGCGCGTACGCAGGCTCATGGCCTGCCCCAGCGCCTGCATCAGGACGGTGACCAGCATCGATACGATCACCAGCGTGACGATTGCTTCGAGCAGGGTGAAGCCTTGCTGACGCGTGGCCGGACGGATTTTTGCCAGCAACCTCATAGCTGCGCCGGCTCCCGGACCTGCCTATATCCCACCTTGCGCAAATGGAAGGAGGCCGAGACACCTTCCTCGCCGCGGACATCCACGGTCATGTCGTACAGGCCGATCTGATAGAGGCCGGCCTGCATATAACCGGTCATCGCGTCACGCGGCGGCTCGACAGGCTCGGATTTCCACTCCATCACCATGCCGCCCAGACGCTTTTCACCACTGGGCGTCTGCCCGGGATTCACAACCTCCATCCACGCTAGGGCATTACGCATGGCGGTGTCGCTCTTGCGCGCGTTCTCGGCCCTCAACGCCATCTGGATGGACTGGTTCATCGCGGCGAACAGGGCCAAACCCGCGGTGGCGACGATCGCCAGCGCGACGATCGCTTCCAAAAGAGAGAAACCTCGGGACCACTCAGGGCGGTGCATCAGAAATCCTGCAATCGGGGGTGCCCAGCATCCAGCGGTCATCCCCCTCCGGAGTGGTGACATCCAGTAGCGCCGGGATGCAGTAGCCGTTGGCAGCAACTTGCAGCCCGTCTACCGCGCGAACGCTCCAGCCTTGTGGCAGCTCAAGACCGTGCATGCTCAGCGCCTGCCCTTTGTCGAGCGTGATAGGTGTGCCATACAGCCGCGCCAGTAACGGCAAGCGCTCCAGCTGCCTTACCGCATCGGCACGCTCACCACTGCGACTGATGGCATCGACCGTGTTTTTCAGGCGTGGGGCCACCAGGGCAGTCATGAACGAAATCAACGCAAGGACGACCAGCAACTCCAGCAACGAAAAGCCTCTGCCTGAAGTCGACCGCCCGGCCGGAATATCACTGGCCCTGCGGCAGGAAGCCGACATCTGCGTCATTGCCTTCGCCACCGGCCTTGCCATCGGCTCCAAAGGAGTAAATCGCAAACGGCATTCCGTCGCGCCCCGGGATGGCATATTGGTAAGGATTTCCCCAAGGGTCGGCAGGAACCTTTTCATCCAGGTAAGGACCGCGCCAGCGCGCTCGGGAACGATCATCCGCCGGCGCAGTAGAGAGCACGGCCAGCCCTTCCTCGGCGGTTGGCAGACGCCCCACTTCCAGGCGGTAAGTCTCGATAGCTCCACGCAGGAGGCGGGTCTGGGTTTCAGCAACCTGCACCTTCGAGCTGTCCACCCGGCTGAACAAGCGCGGCCCGACCAGACTCGCGATAAGCCCGATAATCACCAGAACCACCAGCATTTCCAACAAGGTAAAACCACGCATGCGTCGATATCCGCGCACCTTCATCTTCTTCTCCGAATTTCTATAGAGGGACATCATTTACGCTCGTGATCGCAAGAATGATCGCCGTCATGATCACACCAACCACCACGCCAATAAGAATAATTGCCAACGGCTCGACCAGCTGAAGGATGCGCTTGATGCGGTCTCGCCCGGTAACCTCATACAGCCCGGCCAGAGCCGATAGCAGCTTGGGTAATTCGCCACTGGCCTCACCCACTGCCACAAGATCATAACCAGTGGGATTGAGTGCGCGATGCTCGCGCAACGCCGCCGACAGCGTCATGCCGCCCTTGACACCCTTGACCACGGCTGAAAGCCGGTTGCGCAGAAAGCCGAAGCGTACCGCAGCCGCCGACAACCCCAGCGCCCGTACCAGCTCGACCTTGCCTTCCAACAGCGCCGCCAGAGTGCTGGCCCAGCGGCCGACTTCCGCTTCCAGCACCCATTCGCCGATAACCGGCAACCTGACAAGCTTTCCGCCAGCTTTTCCCTGACACCCGGAAGGCTGTACAGCGCTCGAAGCGCTGCGGCAACGGTGATAATGGCACCGGCAACCCACCAGGCATGCGAACTGAGCCACACACCGGTACTGATGACCCAACGGGAAAGTGCAGGCATGCTCTCTCCATGCTGGGTCAACAGGCCGCCAAAGCGGGGCACAACCCACATGAAAATGATGCCGACCGCACCCACGCCGGACAGCATCAGCACTGCCGGATAAATCATCGCACCGGCCATTTCCTGACGGACCCGCTGGTCATATTCGAACTGGCGAACGCTCCGCGCATCGATTCGGCCATGCGACCGGTCGCTTCGCCAGCCTGCATCAACTGGTGCATGTACTCGGGGATCGGCAGTTTGGACTCGCGCAGCGCGACACTGAAGCTTTCGCCGCGCCGCACAGCTTTTTCCATCGAAGCGAAAGCGCCGGTCAAAGAGGGATGGTGGCTGGACTTGGCCAAGGACGAGAGACAAGTCACCAGTCCAACCCCGGCTTCCAGCAACGCGGTGAATTCCTGCAGCACCAGTTGCAGTTCACGCATGGAAGCGACCTTGCGCCGGCTGGAAAACGAACGCCCGCTCTTTATTTCCTTCAACGTATAGGGCGTCAAGCCCATCGCTGCAAGGCGCCGCGCCGCATCCGCTTCGGAAGAAGCATCCAAGGCGCCAGTCAGCGTGTTGCCACTGCGGTCCAGCGCTTCGTAGCGATATTGCGACATGTCACTCATCGGCAGTCATGCCGCCGGTGACACGCACTACTTCTTCCACGGTCGTCAGCCCCGCGCGCGCCTTGAGCAGGCCATCGTCGCGCAGGGTTCTGCCACCTTGGGCATTGACAAGACCGCGCATCTTCTCAGCGGTCGCGCCTGCAATGACCAACTCCTGCAGCTCAGGCGTCACATCCACCAGCTCATAGATACCCAGACGGCCGCGATATCCGGTGCCCTGACAGCGCGGACAGCCAACCGCCTCTTTCCAGTTTGCCTCGCTGCCCTCATCGACAAGGGAACCGGCCATCTGTTCAAACACCGGCAGCACCACCGTCGGCCGACAGCAGTGCGGGCATAAGCGACGCACCAATCGCTGCGCCTGCACAGCGCGCACGCTGGTGGCGATAAGAAATGGCTCCACGCCCATATCGACCAGACGGGTGAACGCACTCACTGCGTCGTTGGTGTGCAGAGTGGAAAGTACCAGGTGGCCGGTGAGCGATGACTGGACCGCGATTTCAGCCGTTTCCAAATCGCGGATTTCACCAATCATGATGACGTCAGGGTCTTGGCGAAGGATGGCGCGCAACGCGCGTGCAAAGGTGTACCCGATGTCCGAGTTGGCCTGTATCTGGGTAACGCCATCCACCTCGTATTCCACCGGATCTTCGACAGTGATGATCTTGCGATCGCGCTGGTTCATTTCCTCCAGCGTGGCGTAGAGCGTCGTCGATTTTCCCGAGCCGGTGGGGCCGGTTACCAGAATGACGCCATGGGGCTCCGCAACCCAAGTCCGGAACAGCGCCAGATCAGGCGGAGAAAAACCCAGCCCCTCAAGGCTCAGATCCTTCCTTTCCTTGGGCAACAGGCGCAACACGATCGACTCTCCATGAACAGCAGGAACCGCCGAAGCACGCACATCCACTTCCTGCCCGCTCACGCGGACACTCAGACGCCCGTCCTGTGGCAGACGACGTTCTGCGATATCCATTCCTGAAATCAGCTTCACTCGGGAAGCGACCGCCGGATAACGACTCGCCGGAAGCACCATGCGTGTATGGAGTATCCCATCCGTACGCATGCGAACATTGAATACCGCTTCCTCTGGCTCGATATGGATGTCAGAGGCACGCTGATCCATCGCTTGGGCAAGGATATTGTTGACCAGCTCTATGACAGGCGCCTCCTCCGCGAGTTCACGAAGGTGGCTCACGTCATCATCCAGACCCATATCCCCACGTGAGCGGGAATTGCCGACCATATCGATAAGCCTTTCCGTTTCCTGGGATCTGGCCAGACGCCAAGCCCATGTTTGCCCGAATGCCTTGTCCAGGGCTTCGTTCACTGAAGGATCAAGAGGGTCACGCGCCACAGCAAGAACCCCCTTCTCCTCGACCTGCCAAGCAACAATACCGTTGTCCAGCCACCAGTCCAAACTGCAGCCTGCATCAGACAGTGTCGAGCGCACGCCTTCACCACCGGCCGGCCACTCGTCACCGGCAAGCATCGGAATATCCAATTGCTCGGAAAGCACCGGCACCAGGCTGTCTTCCGACAACGCTCCAAGTCTTACCAGAACGCTACCGATCCTGCCGCCGAACTGCGCCTGGAATGAGAGCGCCTTCTGCACATCCCCTGTAGAGACTAGTTGACGTTCCACCAGCAGCTCACCCAGTAGGCGATGTTGCGTCACCGGTGTGTAGTCCGCATGCATGCTGTTCTGCATTTCCGCCTCAAATATTCGAAGATCCGAACACGCTGACACCCCAGTTCACTTTTTACTGAACCCGGCGACGCAGGTAGTTCAGCAGGTCGATGCGGGTGATCAGACCGAGAAACACCTCGCCGTCGGTAATGATCGCCACCTGGCCGCGGTCGAACACCGGCAGCAGCGCCTCGATCGGCGAGTTGACGTCCAGCCGGTCCAGCTTGCTGACCATCGCCACCGACACCGGATCACGGAACCGGACTTCGTCGCCGTACACGTGCAGCAGCACGTCGCTCTCGTCGATGATGCCAACCAGCTGGTTGCCTTCCATCACCGGCAGCTGCGACACGTCATACAGCTTCATGCGCTGGTAGGCGGTGGTCAGCAGGTCCTTCGGGCCCACCACCACGGTGTCGCGCTGGCTGTACGGGCGCAGGATGAGGTCACGCAGGTCGCCGTGCTGCGGGCGCTGCAGGAAGCCGTTGTCCAGCATCCAGTAGTCGTTGTACATCTTGGACAGATACTTGTTGCCGGTATCGCATACCAGCACCAGTACCTTCTTGGGCACGGTCTGCTCGCGGCAGTACTTCAGCGCGGCCGCCAGCAGGGTGCCGGTGGAGGAGCCACCGAGGATGCCCTCCTTGCCCAGCAGCTCGCGCGCGGTGTGGAAGCTTTCCGCATCGCTGATCGAGTACGCCTTCTTGACCCGGCTGAAATCGGCGATGTCCGGCAGGAAATCCTCACCGATGCCTTCCACCAGCCAGCTGCCGGATTTCTCGCTCAGCGTGCCTTCGTTGATGTACTGGGTCAGGATCGAGCCGACCGGGTCGGCCAGCACCAGCTCGGTCTTGGGCGAGAGCTTGGCAAAGGCGCGCGACAGGCCGGTCATGGTGCCGGAGCTGCCGCAGCCGAACACGATCGCATCCAGCTCGCCGCCCATCTGCGCGATGATTTCCGGGCCGGTACCGAACTCGTGCGCGGCCGGGTTGTCCGGGTTGCCGAACTGGTTGATGAAGTAGGCGCCCGGGGTCTGCTCGGCCACGGTCTTGGCCAGGTCCTGGTAGTACTCCGGATGGCCTTTGGCCACGTCCGAACGGGTCAGCACCACCTCGGCGCCCATCGCCTTCAGGTTGAAGATCTTCTCCCGGCTCATCTTGTCCGGAACGACCAGGATCAGCTTGTAGCCCTTCTGCTGGGCGACCAGCGCCAGGCCCAGGCCGGTGTTGCCGGCGGTGCCCTCGACCAGTGTCGCACCGGGCTTGAGATCACCACGTTTCTCGGCGGCCTCGATCATCGACAGACCGATGCGATCCTTGATCGACCCGCCCGGGTTGGAACTCTCCAGCTTCAGGTACAGCTCGCAGACGCCCGCATCCAGCCGCTGGGCCTTGATGATGGGCGTGTTGCCAATGAGTTCGAGGACGGAGGAATGGATGGGCATCGGAGGGTTTCGCATCGCGCCGCAACTGCGGCCGGACCATCGATTATCCGATGGATGTGCCGGAAAGTCAGGCAACGGACGGTGCTTGCATCATTCCCGGCGGAGTGACGCGGACGACAGCGGTTGACGAGTAGGCCGCCATCGCCCGCGACAGAAGCGGTATTGCGGGGGAAGGTTCAGTTCAACGCACTTTCATAGATCCGCAGGAGCTTCTGCTTGGCCAGCAGTTTTTCCCGCTTCATCTGGCCCAACGTGACATCGTCGATGGGAAGCACACCCAGCCCGGCATCCATGCACTTCTTGTTCAACTTCTTGTGTTGCTGGTAGAGCTGCTTGAACTCGGGATCGGCTTTCATCAACGCATCGATTTTGCTCTGCGGCTGCCCTTCAAACATGACTACCTCCTTCAGCAGATACACAAACGCCCCGGCCTGACGGCACGGGGCGTTGCGGGATTGGAGTGCCAAGACGCACCTGGAGGGAACCACCCGTCAGCCCCCGGCTATCGTGCCGGCGGTTGCCCGGTACTGGTTCGCGCCCCTGTTGCATCGGCTCGGCCCTCCGCTGTCCGGACGGCGAAAGTACCGCCCGGACGATTGACCCTACGCCTGCGAAAAGGTTCCGGCAAGCGCTATTGGCAACTGCCGGATAAATGTCTGGAACACGGCGCAGTCAGCCACGGAAAACAAACCAAAACATAACAATCTCAGCCAGTTACCCGGCTCAGGGCGCCACGATCACCTCCACCGAACGCGCCCGGGTCGAAGCGGCTTTCTTGCCGGCCACCTGGATACGGTTGGCCGCAACCCCACCCGCCACCAGCGCATCCTTCAGCGCCTGCGCACGCCGCTGGCCGACGCCATTGGCACTGTCGTAGCCCTCGATCACCACCCGGCCCTTCTTGCCGATGTTCAGGTACTCGGCCAAGGCCTTGGCCTGGTTGCGCGCGCCGGCCGACAGCGCCGCCTGCCCTGCGGCAAAGGCATCGCCGGCCAGGGTGAATACTTCCCCGCGACTGTCGAACTTCGAGCCGGGCAGGCGTTGCCCGGAAACCAGTTCGGCCTCCTCGCGGGCCAGCTTGGCCGCGTTCTGCTGGGCGGCCGTCAGCCGCGCGGCCTGTTTGCCGGCCACACTGGTCAACGCGGTTTCGGCATCCTGGCGGGCCAGCGTCTCGGCTTCGGCCGCCAGCCGCATACGCTCGGCCTCTTCGGCCTGGATCTGCGCCTGGACGCGCAGGCGCTCGGCCTC
>NZ_BAZI01000068.1 GCF_001310775.1 Stenotrophomonas pictorum JCM 9942 | reverse complement strand
CTGCGGCGCGCGGCGCAGGCCCGCGCGCACTGAGCCGAGCGCTGGGACTGCCGTCAGCTGTCGCTGGTGTTGTCCGGGTCCATGCTGTCGGGCATCAGTTTCGGAATCGTGCTGACCACCGCCAGCGCCGCCACGGTGGTGGCCACGGCCACCATCTGCATGCCCATGCCGGCGGCCATGCCGATGGCGGCGGTCATCCAGATGCCGGCGGCGGTGGTCAGGCCCTGTACGCGTTCTTCCTTGTCCAGCTTGAGGATGGCGCCGGCGCCAAGAAAGCCGATGCCCGAGACAATGCCCTGCATCACCCGGGTGACATCGCCGGTGGAAGCGCCGGCCTGCAGCGGCGCCAGCACAAACAGCGCCGAACCCAGGCTGACCAGGATATGGGTCTTCAGCCCGGCCGCACGGCCCTTGCTTTCGCGCTCCAGCCCCAGCGCGCCACCGAGCACGATGGCGGTGAGCAGGCGCGAGACGATGACCGTCAACGTGCCCAGGTCCGGAATGGCGAATTCGGCGCCCAGTGCCTGGCCGATCTGTGAAGCGATACCCATCTGCGTGTTCCTGCCGGAAGTGCCGGCCGCGATGGTGCCATGGTCGCCGCGAAGAGGGTTTCATCACAGCGCCGGCGTGGCGCCGGCCGGGGCTGGCGTTGCCAACGAATCGAAGCGGTGCGGGCCAGTGCCGGTTGGCGGGCCGTCTTGTGCGGCAAAACTCGGCGGTTCTGTTGACGGGAAAAGGAAACGGCCCCGAAGGGGCCGTTTTCCGTCGTATCACTGCCGGTTCAGAGCGTGATCTGCTGGAAATTCTCGACCCGGGTGTGGCCGTGGGTGGCGTCGCCGGTGCGCGGCATCGGGTAGTCGGACAGGCGGTCCAGCAGCACGGTCTGCAGACCGGCCTCGCGGGCGGCATCCAGTTCCTCGACGATATCCGACAGGAACAGGATGTCCTTCGGTTCAATGCCGATCGCCTCGGCGATACGGGCATAGCTGGCGGTTTCGCGCTTGCCGCCGATCTCGGTGTCGAAATTGCCGGAGAACAGGCCGTTGAGGTCGCCGGCATCGGAGAAGCCGAAGAACAGTTTCTGCGCCGGCACCGAGCCGGAGGAATAGACGTACAGCGGCAGCCCGGCAGCCTGCCAGCCGCGCAGCACCGCGGCCACTTCCGGATACAGGTGGGCGGTGTAGTCGCCGTTGCGGTAGCCGACCTCCCAGATCATGCCCTGCAGCGCCTTGAGCGCGGTGTGCTTGCGGTCCTGGTCGATCCAGCCCTGCAGGGTTTCAGCGATGACCTCGTCCTGGCAGGCGCCGGCTGCGATTTCGGTGGCCACCGCGTCGAGCCAGCGACGCACATCCGGCTGCTGGCCGTGTTCGCGGACGAAGCCGGGCAGGGCGGCGCGGGCGTAGGGGAACAGCACTTCCTTGACGAAGGAGATGCTCGAGGTGGTGCCCTCGATGTCGGTGAGGATGGCGCGTGGCTGGGACATGCGGAAAGTCTTCAAGGCAGGGGCGGCGGCCACGCAGCGGTGACCGCGCGGGATCAGGCGGCGCTGGCTTCGTAACGCGGGAAGCGCTGGGCGATGTCGGTGCCGGTGAAATGGCCGACCCAGCCGTCCGGCTCGGTGAAGAAGCGGATCGCGGCGAAGCTGGGCTCCTCGCCCATATCGAACCAGTGGGTGACGCCGTCTGGAACCGAGATCAGATCGTCCTTGACACACTCCACCTCGTAGACCTTGTCACCCACGTGCAGGGTGAACAGGCCCGAGCCGGCGACGAAGAAACGCACTTCGTCTTCCTTGTGGTAGTGCTCGTCAAGGAACTTGGCGCGGATCTCGGCGCGGTTGGGGTTGTCCGGTGCGATCGAGGCCACGTCCACGCTCTTGAAGCCGTGCGCGGCGACCAGACGGTCGATGTCCTCGCGGTAGGCGGCGAACACTTCCTCCTGGCTGGCGCCCGGGGTGACCGGGTGTTTGGCCTGCCAGCGTTCGAAGGTGACACCGATCTTCTCCAGTTCGGCGGCGATGACCGCGCCGTCGCGGCTGTCCAGCAGCGGGGTGTCCGGGGTGGTGTCGTTGAAAATGCGCAGTCGGCTCATGGCGATGGACTCGACGGGGGGAGGGGGAGCGTAGCAGGCACGTGCCGGTGCGGCGGCGTGCCGTGCGGAAGAGATCAGGCGTTGCCGCGCAGTTTGCGCAGCTCCAGTTCGCAGTGCAGCAGGAACTCGAAGGCTTCCAGATGGCGGCGTGCCTCGGCCATATCGCGGCCCCACGCATACAGTCCGTGGCCGTCGATCAGGTAGCCCCACATCGGCCCCTTGTCGAGTTCGGCTTCCACCTGCGCGGCCAGCACGTCCATGTCCTGGGTGTTGGGAAACACCTTCAGGTCGACGGTGGTTTCGTGGGTGGAGTTGCCGTGCAGGGCCTTGAGCAGCTCGTACCCGTCCAGGCGGATATGGCCTTGAGGGGCGAACAGGCGCGAGGCGATGGTCTGCACCGGCGAGTGGGTATGCAGCACGCAGCCCACGTCCGCGAAACGGGCGTAGAGCTGGGTGTGCAGCAGGGTTTCGGCCGAGGGCCGCAGCGGCCGGCCGACGGCCTTGCCGGCGAAGTCCACGACCATGATGTCGCTCTCGATCAGGCGGCCCTTGTCCTTGCCGGACACGGTGATGGCCGCGTGCTGGTCATCGAGCCGGTGCGAGAAGTTGCTGCTGGTGGCGGGCGTCCAGCCGGCCTGGGCCAGTTCGCGGACGTTGTCGATCAGCAGCTGGGCCAGTTCACTCAGCCGCTGGGTGTCGTAGGGGGCGGAAGGCGCGTTCATGGCCGGCATTCTAGCAACTGCCGGAGCAATCCATTCCTTTATCCGGATGGAACGTATGGGTTTGCCCGGCGCGGGTGCGCAGGCTCAGGCAAGCGGCTGTGCGTCATGCAGGAACGGCAGGCCAGCCATTCTCGCGGCAACGCCGCCGGAGGGGGCGCGCATGGATGGGCGCCATGAAAAAGCCCGGGCGCTGGCGCACCCGGGCGGTATCCATGGCACGGCAGTGACCGGATCAGCCGCCCTTGCCGGTGTTCTCGGCGTGGAGCTTGCTGTGACGGATGCCGTAGAGGAAATAGATGAGGAAACCGGCGGCGGTCCACACGCCCATCAGCATCCAGTTGTGGGCGGTCATGGCGGTGAGCAGGGCGATGCAGCTGATCACGCCCAGGCTGCATACCAGCCATGCCATCGGGATACGGAATGGGCGCGGCAGGTCCGGCTGGGTGCGGCGCAGCACCAGCACGCCGGCGCAGACCGCGGCGAAGGCGATCAGTGTGCCCATCGAGGTCAGCTCGCCGAGGATGTCCAGCGGGAACAGCGCCGCCAGCAGCGCGATGCCGATACCGGTGATGACGGTGTTGATGTGCGGGGTGCGGTACTTGGGGTGGATCCGGGTGAACACCGGCGGCAGCAGGCCGTCGCGGCCCATGATCATGAAGATGCGCGGCTGGCCGATCACCATCACCAACACCACCGAGGCCAAACCGATCAGCGCGCCGACCTCGACGATGATGCGCAGCCAGCTCAGCTGCGGATGCGCGGCCACCGCGGTCACCACCGGCTCAGCGGTGCCCAGCAGCGTGTACGGCACCAGTCCGGTCATCACCGCGGCCATGGCGATGTACAGCACGGTGCACACCACCAGCGACAGCAGCATGCCGATAGGCATGTCGCGCTGCGGCCGGTGCGATTCCTGCGCGGCCACCGAGACGGCCTCGAAGCCGATGTAGGCGAAGAACACCATCGCCGCGCCACGCAGCACGCCCTCGAAACCGTACTTGCCCGGGCCCTCGTTGGCGGGAATGAACGGGGTCCAGTTGGAGGTGTCCACGTATTTCCAGCCGGCGAAGATCACCAGCAGGATCAGGCCGGTCTTGAGGATGACCATGCCCATGTTCATGGCCGAGGATTTGCGGATGCCGACGTAGCACAGCCAGGTCAGCAACAGCACCAGCACGGCGGCCGGGAGGTTGGCGATGGCACCGGTGGGCTTGAGCTGCGCGTCCAGCGGGGCGTTGACCAGCGCGGCCGGCAGGTGGATGTCGAAATGGCTGAGAAAGCTGAGGAAATAGCCGGTCCAGCTGACGGCCACCGCCGAGGCGGAGACGCCGTATTCCAGTACCAGCATCCAGCCGATGAACCAGGCCGACAGCTCGCCGAAAGTCGCGTAGGTATAGGTGTAGGCGCTGCCGGAGACCGGCACCATCGAGGCGAACTCGGCGTAGGCCAGGGCGCAGAACGCGCAGCAGATGGCCGCCAGCAGGAAGGACAGCATGATCGCCGGGCCGGCATGGTTGGCCGCGGCGGTACCGGTGATGACGAAAATGCCGCCGCCGATCACCGCGCCGATGCCCAGTGCGGTCAGACCCCACGGGCCCAGGGTGCGGCGCAGGCTCAGGCCTTCGGCCTCCTTGTGTGCGGCGTGCGGATGCTTGGTGGCCCACAGTTGCTTGAACATGGTTCGGGTCTTCGCTGGTCGGTGCGCGGTGGCCGCGCAAGAAAGCCGGCGCACAGCGCGCCGGTCGTCAGTGGGAAATCAGGCGCGCTTGTTGAGCTTGCTGTGGCGCATGCCGTAGCCCAGGTAGATGGCCACGCCCAGCACGTTCCACAGCACGAACACCAGCCAGTGCGCGGCGAAGGCCATGGCGAACAGGCCCAAGCAGATCAGCGCGCCGGCCGGGGCGATGAACCACACCGCCGGCACGCGGAACGAGCGCGGCATATCCGGTTTGGTCCGGCGCAGCACCAGAATGCCGATGCACACTGTGGCGAACGCCAGCAGGGTGCCCATCGCCACCAGTTCGCCGAGCACGCTCAGCGGCACCAGTCCGGCCAGGGCGGCGGCGATGACGCCGACGATCACCGTGCTCAGGTGCGGGGTGCGGTACTTCGCATGGACCTTGCCGAAGATCGACGGCAGCAGGCCGTCGCGGGAGATGGTGTAGGCCACGCGGGTCTGGCCCATCATCATCACCAGGATCACCGAGGACAGGCCGGCGATGGCGCCGATCTCGACCCAGGTCTTGAGCCAGGTCAGCTTGGCGTAGGTTTCCAGCGCGGTGACCACCGGCTTGTCGGTGCCCAGCTGGGTGTATGGCAACAGGCCGGTCAGCACCGCGCAGACGATGATGTAGATCACCGTGCACACCGCCAGCGAGCCGAGCAGGCCGATCGGCATGTTGCGCTGCGGATCACGGGTTTCGCCTGCGGCGGTGGAGACCGCGTCGAAGCCGATGTAGGCGAAGAACACGATCGAGGCGGCGCGGAACACGCCGGTCCAGCCGAACTCGCCGAAGGTGCCGGTGTTTTCCGGAATGAACGGGGTCCAGTTGGCCGGGTCCACGTACATCGCGCCGAAGCCGACGAACAGGCAGATCACGGTGACCTTGATCGCCACGATGATCGCGTTGACGAAGGTGGACTGGGTGACACCCACGTACAGCAGGCCGGCGATCGCCGCCACGATCAGCACCGCCGGCAGGTTGAACAGTTTGCCGGAGGCGATGAACTGGCCGTCTTCCCAGACCACGGGCGCGGCGGTCAGTGCATCGGGGAAAGGCAGGTTCAAGGTGGTGGTGAGGAAGCTGATCATGTACGCCGACCAGCCCACCGCCACCGAGGCCGAGGCGAACAGGTACTCCAGCACCAGGCACCAGCCGATGAACCAGGCCATGCCTTCGCCCAGGGTGGCGTAGGAATAGGCGCTGCCGGAGACCGGGATCATCGCGGCGAACTCGGCGTAGCACAGGCCAGCGAAGGCGCAGGCCAGCCCGGCCAGCACGAAGGACAGCATGATTGCCGGACCGGCATGGTTGGCCGCGGCCTGGCCGGTGACGACAAAGATGCCGGCGCCGATCACCGCGCCCATGCCCAGCAGGATCAGGTGCCGGGCGGTGAGGGTGCGCTTGAGTGTGGCTTCGCCTTGCAGGCTGCCTTCGACCGGTTCCCCGGCATCGACATGTGCGGCCGGTTCGACCGGCTTGACCCTCAACAGTGTTTTCAGCATTCCGCGTAATTCCCGAGCGATGTGTTGGCCCGAACACCACAGGTGACGGGGCCGTTGTGTTGTGTCTCAAACTGAATGACAGGCAACCGCACTACCTTGCCAAACGCCGCCAGACTCGACAAGCGCAGGTGCAACATGGATGGCGATAATGACCGCCGGAGTGAAACGTCTGGATGTGCTTGCAGTCATGCATGAGCAGGATCAACGGTTGCGGGGGGCGTTGGAGGACTATGCGCGGCGCTGGCCGGAGCAGACGGCCCTCGCGCGGAAATTTGTGGCCCTGCTCGACGCCGGTGGAGTGGACCCGTTCACCCGCCAGCGTCTGGCCGGTCACTTCACCGGCAGCGCGTGGCTGGTCAGTGGCGATGGCCGGCGCGTGCTGTTGACCCATCACCGCAAGCTGCGGCGCTGGCTGCAACCGGGCGGTCATGCCGAGGGCGACCATGACCTGGCGGCGGTGGCGCTGCGCGAGGCGCAGGAGGAGTCGGGGGTGGCCGGGCTGGTGTTGGCCTCGGTGGAAATCCATGACCTGGACCGGCACTGGATTCCCGCGCGCGGCGAGGTGCCGGGGCATTGGCATTACGACGTGCGCTATGTGGTGATGGCGGGTGGTTCGGAGGAATTCCTGGTCAGTGACGAGTCGCTGGCGCTGGCCTGGCGCCCGGTGGCCGAGATCGCCGAAGCGGATGACGAATCGATACGGCGCATGGCGCAGCGGTGGCTGGCGCGGATGCGGGGAGCGTCTTCCGACGGGTGATCCTGGAGCTGTCCGGGCCTCTGGCGCCGTCGTTATGGCGGCCGGAATGTGCGCGGCGGCGGTTGCCGCCACCGCGGGTCCGGTCGTCGGTTCAATAGAGGATGCGGGTGCGCAGCGTGCCCGGGATCGCGGCCAGGTCCTCGCGGATCGCCGCAGCCTGTTCCTCGGTCGCGCTGATGTCGATCACCACGTAGCCGACCTTGGGGTCGGTACGCAGGAACTGGCCGTCGATGTTGAGGTTGTGGCGCGAAAAGATCTCGTTGATCTTGGACAGCACCCCGGGCACGTTGCGGTGGATGTGCAGCAGGCGCAGGCTCTGCTCGTGCTCGGGCAGGGTCACTTCCGGGAAGTTGACCGCCGACAGGGTGGAGCCGTTGTCGCTGTAGCGCACCAGCTTGGCGGCCACCTCGATGCCGATGTTGTCCTGTGCCTCGAGCGTAGAGCCGCCCACATGCGGGGTCAGGATCACATTGTCGTGCGCGGTCAGCGGCGATTCGAACAGGTCGCCATTGCCCTTGGGTTCGACCGGGAACACGTCCACCGCAGCGCCGCCCAGATGGCCCGAGCGCAGCGCGGCGTCCAGCGCGTCGATATCGACCACGGTGCCGCGGGCGGCGTTGATCAGGTGCGCACCGGGCTTCATCCTGGCCAGCTGCGCGGCGCCGATCATCCACTGCGTGGAGGCGTTCTCCGGCACGTGCAGGGTGACCACGTCGGCACGGGCCAGCAGGTCGTCCAGACCGGCGGCCGGATGTGCGTTGCCCAGCGACAGCTTGCTTTCGATGTCGTGGAAGATGACGTGCATGCCCAGCGCCTCGGCCAGCACGCCGACCTGGGTGCCGATGTGGCCGTAGCCGATGATGCCCAGGGTCTTGCCGCGCACCTCGTGGCTGCCGGTGGCCGACTTGGACCAGCCACCGCGGTGGCATTGGGCATTCTTCTGCGGGATGCCACGGGTGAGCATGATCGCTTCGGCGATGACCAGCTCGGCCACCGAACGGGTGTTGGAGTAGGGCGCGTTGAAGACCGGAATGCCGGCCAGTTCGGCCGCTTCCAGATCCACCTGGTTGGTGCCGATGCAGAAACAGCCCACCGCGATCAGGCGCTTGGCATGGGCCAGCACCTCGGCGCTGAGATGGGTGCGCGAGCGGATGCCGATGATGTGCGCCTCGGCGATACGCGCCTTCAGCTCGTCCTCGGGCAGCGACTTGCTGTGCAGCTCGATCTGCGAATAGCCGGCGGCCTTGAAGGTGTCCACGGCGGTCGGACTGACCCCCTCGAGCAACAAAACGCGGATGTCCTGCTTCGGGAACGAGGTCTTCTTGGGCGACATGTCGGGCACGAGGGCAACGGTGGCTGGGCCGTCACTATGCCAGAACCGCACCGCGTTTGGTGCACTGCGCAAGAAGGCAAGGCATTGAAGCTAAAAGGTTTCATGTGAATGTAATTGTCCGCTTGCGGACGTGGCGCCGGTGCGCTGGACGGCGCCCAGCGGGACTGGCACGCTTGCCGGTCTTCACGTCGCCCCAAACACCGTCATGACCGATCCACGTCTGGAATTCCTGTTGCAGTCCTGTCCCCATCTGCGTCTGAAAACCGGGCCGGGCGATCTGGAGCACTACGGGCGCGACTGGACCCGGCGCTGGACACCGGCGCCGCTGGCCATCGCGCTGCCGGGCAATGTCGAGGAAGTGCAGGCGGTCGTGCGCTGGGCGAACACGCACAAGGTGGCGCTGGTGCCCTCCGGCGGCCGTACCGGCCTTTCCGGCGGCGCGGTGGCGGCCAATGGCGAGCTGGTACTGAGCCTGGAGCGGATGAACAAGGCGCTGGCCTTCGATGCGGTGGACCGCACGCTGACCGTGCAGGCCGGCATGCCGCTGGAGGCCCTGCACAACGCCGCCCGCGAACACGGTCTGATCTATCCGGTGGATTTCGCCGCGCGCGGCTCCTGCTCGATCGGCGGCAATATCGCCACCAACGCCGGCGGCATCCGTGTGATCCGCTATGGCAATACCCGCGAGTGGATCGCCGGGCTGAAGGTGGTGGCCGCCAATGGCGAGCTGCTGGAACTCAACAAGGGCTTGATCAAGAACTCCAGCGGTTACGACTTCCGCCAGCTCATGATCGGCTCGGAAGGCACGCTGGGAATCGTGGTCGAGGCGACGGTGAAGCTCACCGATCCGCCGCCGGCGACCAACGTGATGCTGCTGGCACTGCCCTCGTTCGAGGTGCTGATGCAGGTGTTTTCCGCATTCCGCGAGCGGCTGCAGCTGGAGGCGTTCGAGTTCTTCACCGATCTGGCGGTCAAGCACGTCACCGCGCATGGCGCGCAGTATCCGTTCCAGGAGATCCACCCGCATTACGTGGTCACCGAGTACGCCTCGGCCGACGAGGCCGGTGAGGCCGCCGCGCTGGCCGCGTTCGAGCACTGCATGGAGCAGGGCTGGGTGCTGGACGGTGTGATCAGCGCCAGCGAGGCCCAGGCCCAGCAGTTGTGGCGGCTGCGCGAGGGCATCACCGAGGCGGTGGCGCGCTACAAGCCGTACAAAAACGACGTGTCGGTACGGATTTCGGCCATGCCGGCGTTCCTGGCCGAGACCCAGGCGCTGATCAGCGGCGCCTACCCGCACTTCGAGGTGGTGTGGTTCGGCCATATCGGCGACGGCAACCTGCATATCAACGTGCTCAAGCCCGATGACACCTCCGATGCCGAGTTCCTGGCGCAGTGCGAGCAGGTGACCAAACTGCTGGCGCAGGTATTGCATTGCTATGACGGCAGCATCTCGGCCGAACATGGGATCGGTCTGGTCAAGAAGGCGTATCTGTCCAGCACCCGCGACGCCGCCGAGATCGCGCTGATGCGCGCGGTGAAGCGTGCGTTCGATCCCAATGGCCTGATGAATCCGGGCAAGGTGTTCGACCTGTAAGCCGTCTGCGGCTACGCTTGCCGCCTTTCCACCCCACGTTGACCTGCCGATGATCCGCCCGATCCTGTTCTGCGCCTTGTTCACCCTGCCGATGTCGGTGTTCGCTTCCAGTTTTGCCGGCACTTCGGCGGGCTCGGCGACCGGTGCCTCCTCTAACTCTTCGGGCAGCAGCTCCGGCGATGACAAGGTGGTGCTGGATGCCCGCGAAGACGCGGCCGGTTTTGTCGGCAGCGGCGGGGTGATCCGGGGCGCCTATCTGGAAGCGGCACTGTTGCACCTGCGCGAGCGTGATGCGGCCGCCCGCGAGGCCAGCGACATGGCGCTGGCGCGGAAAATCCTGGCGCTGTGATGGCCCGCTGCCGGCTGCCGCCTGCGCGGTGGCTGGCGCTATTGCTGCTGCTCGGCAGCGTCTTCCCGGTCGGGGCGGCGTTGCGGGTTGAAGTTGCGGATACCGGTCTGACACCCGCACAGCGGCAGCTCACCCAGCGATTGCTGGAGGATGTGCTGGGCCGTCTTCCGCACCCATTCAAGCAGCGTTTCGACCTGCCGCTGCAGCTGCGCTGGCGCGACGACTTGCCGGCGCAGGTGCATGGCCGGGCCCGTGGCCATGAGCTGGGGCTGCAGCGCGCACTGCTCGAGCGTATCGACACTGCCGAGACTGCCGATCCGC
>NZ_BAZI01000067.1 GCF_001310775.1 Stenotrophomonas pictorum JCM 9942 | reverse complement strand
CACGGCCGCGCCTCGGCCCGAACCGCTGGAGGCGGTCCGCAGTTCCGGCAGCACGCCGCAGAGTGCCGAAAATCTCGCGGCCGAAAGACTGCAGCAATGGCAGAGCGACCTCGACAGCGATGCCACGCTCCCGCGCCGGCAGTGGCTCAAGCGCATCCGCGAACGCCGCGACTCCGGCGATCTGTCCGGCGCACGTCTGAGCCTGCGGCGTTTCATGCAGGAGTATCCCGAGGCGCGTATTCCGCGTGACCTGCGCTCCCTGCTCACGGACTGACCGCGCAGACACACGCGTCGGTTGTCAGCCTCTAGAATGGCGGTGATGCTCGACACCCTTGCCGCCCCCGCCAGCCACGAGCTGGAGATAAAACACAGCCGCTTCCTCGCGCAGGCCGCCCCTATCGGCACTGCCGCCGAAGCACTGGCGTTCATCGGTGCGGTCTCGTTCGCCGATGCTACCCACAACTGCTGGGCCTACCGCCACGGCAATGAATACCGCTCCAGCGATGACGGCGAACCGGCCGGCACCGCGGGCAGGCCGATCCTGGCAGCTATTGATGGCCAAGGCTACGACCGCATCGCGGTGGTGGTCACGCGCTGGTATGGCGGCATCAAGCTGGGCGCCGGCGGTCTGGTGCGCGCCTACGGCGGTACCGCCGCCGAGTGCCTGCGGCTGGCCCAGCGCAGCCCGCTGGTGGCGATGACCGAACGCATCTTGCAGTGCGGCTTCGAGGACATGGGCATCGTCCACACCCTGCTGGGCAATGCCGGTGCCGAGAAGCTTGAAGAACAATTCCTGACCGAGGGTCTGCGCCTGCACGTGCGCCTGCCTGCCGACCAGATCGACGCGTTGGCGCTGCGCCTGCGTGATGCCACCCGCAACCGCCTGCGCATGAGCGAGCTTTCCCCCCATGACTGAACCAATGCATCCCTCACCCAAGCTGCAGAAGCTGGGCAGCCTCAAGGCGCTGTGGCCGTTCGTGCGTCGCCATGGCGCTCTGTTCGGGGCGTGGCTGGTCGCATTGGCGGTGTCCTCAACGGCAACGTTGAGCCTGCCGATGGCGGTCAAACAGATGATCGACCACGGTTTCTCCGGCGGCGGCCAGATCAACCGCGCGTTCTCGCTGCTGTTCGTGGTGGCGGTGGTATTGGCGCTGGCCACGGCCGCCCGCTTCTTCTTTGTGTCGCTGCTTGGCGAGAAGGTCGTCGCCGACCTGCGTGGACGCCTGTACGCCCACCTGATCGGCCTGGATGCCGGCTTTCACGACCGCAACCGCAGCGGCGAGCTGGTATCCCGGCTGACCGCCGACTGCGAACTGCTGCGCAGCGTGATCGGCTCGACCATGTCGGTGGCCTTGCGCAGCGGCGTCACCGTGGTTGGCAGCATGGTGATGCTGTTTGTCACCAGCCCGCGTCTGGCCGCGTATGCGTTGATTGGCATTCCCCTGGCGGTGCTGCCGATCGTGCTGGGCGCGCGCCAGCTGCAGAAGATCTCACGCGCCAGCCAGGACCGCATCGCCGACGCCAATGCACTGGCCGCCGAGACCCTGGGCGCGGTCCGCACCGTGCAGGCCCATGCCCGTGAGCCCTACGAACGCGGCCGCTTTGAAGACGCATTGAAGGTCTCGGTGGCCACCGCACGGCGCCGTATCCGCACCCAATCCGTCGTGACTGCCATCGCCATCGTGCTGGTGTTCGGTGCCATCGTCGCGGTGCTGTGGTCCGGCGCGCATGATGTCGTGGACGGCAACATGAGCGCCGGCACGCTGGGACAATTCGTGCTGTATGCGCTGATCGGCGGCGGCTCGGTGGGCGCACTGGCCGAAGTGTGGAACGAACTGCAACGCGCTTCCGGCGGCATGGGCCGCATCGCCGAGCTGCTGGCTGAAACGCCAAGCATCACCGCGCCGGCGCAAGCCCAGCCGCTGCCGGTACCGTTGCGCGGGGAAATCCGCTTCGAGCACGTGTCCTTCCACTACCCGCAGCGTCCGGACCAGCCGGCACTGGACGACTTCAGTCTGACGGTGGCGCCCGGCGAGACCGTTGCCCTAGTCGGCCCCTCCGGCGCGGGCAAGAGCACGGTGCTGTCACTGCTGCTGCGTTTCCATGATCCGGACGCCGGCAGCGTGCAGCTTGATGGCATCGATCTGCGCCGGCTCGATCCGGCCCAACTGCGCCAGAACATCGCGCTGGTGCCGCAGCAGCCGGCCCTGTTCGCCGCCAGCGCCGCCGACAACATCCGCTATGGCCGGCTCGAGGCCAGTGATGAAGCGATACGGATCGCCGCACGCTCGGCCGAAGCCGACGAGTTCCTCAGCCAGCTGCCCGAAGGTTACGCCAGCGATCTGGGCGAGCGTGGCGCGCGCCTGTCCGGCGGCCAGCAACAGCGCATCGCCATCGCTCGCGCGTTGCTCAAGGACGCGCCGGTGCTGCTGCTGGACGAGGCTACCAGCGCGCTGGACGCGCAGAGCGAGCGCGCGGTGCAGCAGGCGCTGGAACGACTGATGAGCGGCCGCACCACGCTGGTGATCGCGCATCGTCTGGCCACGGTGCTGAAGGCCGACCGCATCGTGGTGATGGACCACGGTCGCATCATCGCCCAGGGCTCGCATGCCGAGCTGCTGGCCCAGGACGGGTTGTATGCCGAACTGGCGCGACTGCAGTTCATAGATTGAGAACATCATGCCGACAGCCGGGTAACGCCGCTGCCGGCATGATCAACGCGGCCGATCCGGGTCCCTGCCACCAGGAGCTGAGCGATGGCGTTCCGACAATTCCCTGCGACAAGTGCCGATGGCCAGAGCTGGATCGTCATCGAATTCAGGGACGAAACACCAGGCGTGGCCAGTGGCAACTCCACACCCGCACCACGTTATGAATTGGCCGACGGGCGTCCACTGATCCGCCAGGGCAGCCACCTGGGAACCGCCGATGGTGCGGTCAGGTTGTCACTGAACCAGCCATACCGTGCCTGAAAACAGGACCTCCATGGGACAGCGGATGCAGCGGCAAAACGCGTGGACTATGCGGGCCTGAATGGCTTTGCCAAACCAGCCCGATGCTGGTCAATTATTGAACAAGTGTCTTGACAGCCTTGTGCCACAAGGCGCGCCGACGCTTATCCACACGTTTGTGTACATTTCATCCACACCCCCTGTGGATTAAGTCGCAGCTGCTGCGACAGTCCCCGGGTAGGTCAGCGTCCCAGCACGCGTCCGATACCGCTGTGATCGATCTGCTCCGCGGCCGCGGCCAACACCTCCGGCGCATAGCTGTGCTCGAAACCGATACGGAAATGCACTTCCCCTGATGGCGTACGCGAGGAGTGGATCGAGGCCAAGCTGACCCCATGCTGCTCGAAAACATGCAGCAGTTCACGCAGTGAACCGGCGCGGTCCTGCGGCAGATGTACGCTCATCGCTCGTTGTTCGGTGAGATCGGCCAGCAGATAGCCCAGCCGCTCGAAGCTGTAATTGCCGTCGCGCAGGGTGTCCTCGCCCACCGCCGCCCGGTTGTCGAGCAGGAACTGCTGACGGAACACGGCGCGGGCCGAATCGCTGCTCTGTCCGATCAGTCCGCGCAACTGCTGCAGCTGGCCGAGCAGACGATCCAGCATCTCGGCGGTATGCGGATTGCCGAACTGGATGTCTTCGTAGATCGCCGGATTCAGCGACAGGATGCGCGAAATGACCGCCGCATCCAGTTCGAAGGCGGTAGAACGGTAAGGCATCAGCGCCTGCAGATCACCCAGCAGCGGCGCGTACTCGCGCAGCACACTGGCCTGCGCCAGATGGGTGGCGTGCACCATCGCCTGCACCAGCGCCATCACCCGGTCATGATGCTCGGGGGTGGCACGCACGCATTCGGCCTCCAACCCGGCGTACAGCTCCTTGAGCCAACCCTGCCAGCGGGGATCCAGGCGGGCTTCACAGACCACCATCACCCGGCCCTTGAGGGTCGGCGATTTGGGCGGCGCGGTCATCGGATGCAGTCCGGCGACCGATGCTCTGGACTCCAGCATCGCCGCTACCGGCCCGGCCTTGATCGAGGTGACATCCAGCCACAAACGGCCCTGCTCGCGCCCGCCCGAGCGGTGGACGTAGTCGCGTATCAGATCCGGCGTATGGCGGATGGGCGCGGAAAACAGCAGCACGTCGGCCCGCTCCAGCAGCTGTTCGGGGGTCTGCGAGTCCGCATCCACCGGATCATGGCCGATGACCGTCAGCCCCATCCGCGACTGGAAGAATCCGCGCAGCCAACGGCCATAGGCGCCGCCGCTGCCGACGATGCCGATGACAGGACCACTCATGCCAGGCGCTCGGCGCGGAACCGGTGCGGCGTACCCAGCGCCGCGGGCGCTGCGGCAAGCACATCGAATTCCTCCACGCCCTGCGCCAACGTCGCTTCCAGCGCGGCATGCACACCGGCAATGGCGCGGCCCACCGCATCTTCAAAGGCGTGTCCTTTGAGCAGAAAGGCGACGATCAGCGACATCAGCACGTCACCGGTACCAGCCACATCCACCGGCAGATGCGGCGAGGTCCAACGCCAGACTTCATCGCGCCCGATCGCCAGCGTCACCAGGTCGCCGGGATTCCCCGAGACCGAATGGGCGATCACCCATTCCGGCCCCCGTTCCAGCAACTTGCGCGAAGCGGCGATGGCATCGTCCTGCGCCAATGCGGGCATGCCGGTCAGACGTCCCAGTTCGAACGCGTTGGGAGTCACCAGCCAGGCATGTGGCAACAGCCGTTCGGCAAAAACCTTCTCCAATCCGGGCTCCACATAAGGCCCAGTGTGGGTGTCACCGATCACCGGATCCAGGCAGTAACGCAACTGGGACGACTGCGGAAGCACTGTATCCAGCCAGTCGGCGAATGCGACACCGTTTTCCACACTGCCGAAATAGCCGGACACCAGCGCACCGGCACGCTGCGGCAGACCACGTTCGCTCGCCCCCAGCAGCAGATCGGCAAACCAGTCCGCGGGGAGCACGCGCCCGCGCAGCGTCGAATAGAACGGCGCATTGCTCAGCAGCGTCGTGGGAATTTCCGCCACGCGCAGACCCAGCGCACGCAACGGCGGCACTGCCGCACTGTTGCCGGCGTGGCCGTAGACCAGTTGAGATTGGACCGAAATCACGTCCACCGGCGTCGGCCCATCCGGCGTTGCCGACGACCGTGCACGAGATGGCTGTGGTCGACTTCGTTCATCGTTACATTCTACGTCCGCACACCCCCGAGGCGACGGCGTAGATTGCGTGCGCAACCAACGCCGCGCACGGAAACAACAAAGCCGCAGCAAGCTGCGGCTTTGTCATTGCTGAAAACGAACCGGTCAGGTGGAGGTCATGCGGTCCCAGAACCCCTTGACGCCATCAATGAACGTGGCCGACTTGGGCGAATGCTTGCGCGCGTCCTCGCCACTGAAGCTGGCCTCGAACTGTTCCAGCAGCTTGCGCTGTTCGGCCGTCAGGTTGACCGGAGTTTCCACGACGATGCGGCAGTACAGGTCCCCTTCGGTACGACTGCGCACCGACTTGACGCCCTTGCCGCGCAGGCGGAACAGCTTGCCGGTCTGGGTCTCGGCCGGAATGCGGATCTCCGCCTCACCCCCGAGCGTGGCCACCCGGATCGTGTCGCCCAGCGCCGCCTGCGAGATACGCACCGGCACTTCGCAATGCAGGTCGTCGCCATCGCGTGTGAAGATTGCATGCTCGCGCACGCGGATTTCCACATACAGATCGCCCGGCGGCGTGCCCGGCGGACCGGCCTCGCCCTCGCCCTGGAGGCGGATGCGATCACCGCTGTCCACGCCCGCGGGCACCTTGACCGAGAGCACCTTGTCTTCCTCGACCCGACCGTTGCCGTGGCAGGTCTTGCAGGGCTTGGCGATGATCTGGCCACGGCCGCCGCAGTTGTGGCACGCCTGCTGCATGGCGAAGATGCCACGCTGCACCCGCACCTGGCCGCGTCCGCCGCAGACGTTGCAGGTCTCGACCTTGCGGTCTTCCGAGCCGCTGCCATCGCAGTCGTCGCACTCGGCCAAGGTGGGGATCTCGATGCGGCGTTCGACGCCGGCCACCGCCTCCTCCAGGTCCAGCTCCATCACATAGCCGATGTCGGCCCCGCGACGCGGCTGGCGCGGACCGCCACCGCCCCCGAAAATATTGCCGAAGATGTCGCCGAAGATGTCGTTCATGTCGGGGCCGCCGTGGCCGCCCCCACCGCCCATGCCATGCTCGAACGCGGCATGACCGTGGGCGTCGTACATGCGCCGCTTGTTGCCATCAGATAGGACCTCGTACGCCTCCTTGCACTCCTTGAACGCCGCTTCGGCCGCGGAGTCCCCCGGATTGCGGTCGGGGTGATGCTTCATCGCGCAACGGCGATAGGCCTTCTTCAGTTCTTCGTCATTGGCAGTGCGGGAAACACCCAGCACTTCGTAGTAATCGCGCTTGCTCATTTCAGGAATAGAGTTCCGTCACTCGGGATTCGTCAAAACAAAGGAGCGAAAACCGCTTCCGCTCCTCTGTTGGCCGCCCCGACGCCGGCTTACCCTTCTGTCAGGACCAGTTGTTGCAGGAGGGGAAGGGGGCGATGGCCTGCGCCACCACCCCGTTCCACCGCCGGATCAGGACTTCTTGTCGTCCTTGACCTCGGTAAACTCGGCATCGACCACGTCATCGCTGGACTGACCGGCACCGGCATCGGCCGTGCCGCCCTGCTCGCCCGCCGAAGCGGCAGCAAACAGCGCCTGGCCGGCTTCTTCCAGCGACTTGGACTTGGCTTCGATCTGCGCCTTGTCGTCGCCCTTCATCGCCGTTTCCAGATCGGCCAGTGCCGCCTCGACCTTGCCGATGACATCGCCGCCGACCTTGCTGCCGTGCTCGGTGATGGCACTGCGGGTCGCGTGGATCAGACCATCGGCCTGGTTGCGGGTCTGCACCAGCTCCTGGAACTTCTTGTCTTCCTCACGGTTGGCTTCCGCATCGGCGACCATGCGTGCGATCTCTTCCTCGGACAAACCCGAGCCGGCCTTGATCTCGACCTTCTGCTCCTTGTTGGTCTTCTTGTCCTTGGCCGACACGTGCAGGATGCCGTTGGCGTCGATGTCGAAGGACACTTCCACCTGCGGCATGCCACGCGGGGCCGGCTCGATGCCGGACAGGTCGAACTTGGCCAGCGACTTGTTGTAGCGGGCCTGCTCACGCTCACCCTGCAGCACGTGCACGGTCACGGCCGACTGGTTGTCCTCGGCGGTCGAGAAGATCTGCGAAGCCTTGGTCGGGATCGTGGTGTTCTTCTCGATGATCTTGGTGAACACGCCACCCATGGTCTCGATACCCAGCGACAGCGGGGTCACGTCCAGCAGCAGCACGTCCTTGACGTCGCCGCCCAGCACGCCACCCTGGATCGCGGCACCCAGTGCCACGGCTTCGTCCGGGTTTACGTCCTTGCGCGGTTCCTTGCCGAAGAACTCGCTCACCGCCTGCTGCACCTTCGGCATGCGGGTCTGGCCACCGACCAGGATCACTTCGTTGATGTCGCTCGAACGCAGGCCGGCGTCATTGAGCGCGACACGGCACGGCTCGATCGACTTCTTGACCAGGTCTTCCACCAGCGCCTCGAGCTTTGCACGGGTCAGCTTGATGTTCAGGTGCTTCGGGCCAGAGGCATCGGCGGTGACGTACGGCAGGTTGACTTCGGTCTGCTGCGCGGACGACAGCTCGATCTTTGCGCGCTCGGCAGCATCCTTCAGGCGCTGCAGGGCCAGCGGATCCTTGCGCAGGTCGATGCCCTGGTCCTTCTGGAACTCTTCCACCAGGTACTCGATAACGCGGTTGTCGAAATCTTCGCCGCCCAGGAAGGTGTCACCGTTGGTGGCCAGCACTTCGAACTGCTTCTCGCCGTCGACGTTGGCGATCTCGATGATCGACACGTCGAAAGTGCCGCCGCCCAGATCGTAGACAACGATCTTGCGATCCTTGTTGTCGCCCTTGTCCAGGCCATAGGCCAGGGCCGCGGCGGTCGGCTCGTTGATGATGCGCTTGACGTCCAGACCGGCGATGCGGCCGGCGTCCTTGGTCGCCTGGCGCTGGCTGTCGTTGAAGTAGGCCGGCACGGTGATGACCGCTTCGGTGACCTTTTCACCGAGGAAGTCCTCGGCGGTCTTCTTCATCTTTTCCAGCACGCGCGCGGAGATTTCCTGCGGCGCCATCTTCTTGCCGTCGCTGGTCTGCACCCAGGCATCGCCGTTGTCATGGGCCAGGATGCCGTAGGGAACGTGGGCGATGTCTTTCTGCACTTCACCGTCGGTGAACTTGCGGCCGATCAGGCGCTTCACCGCATAGAAGGTGTTCTTCGGGTTGGTGACGGCCTGGCGCTTTGCCGAGGCGCCCACCAGCACTTCGCCGTCCTTGGTATAGGCGACGATGGAAGGCGTGGTGCGATCGCCTTCCGAGTTTTCGATGACGCGGGCCTTGCCGCCGTCCATGATCGCCACGCACGAGTTGGTGGTGCCGAGGTCGATACCAATGATCTTGCCCATGGGGGACTCCTGAGGATTCGTTTGCCGGCAGCCGCCGGGGATGAATGGGATGTGGGGGATGGCGTGGTGACATTCAAGCCACCCCTGGAACACGGTTTGCGGATGACCGGCGCCGTTTAACCGGCGGCCAGCCTGCGGGTCAGTCGACCCGGGCCACCACCACCAGCGCCGGACGCAGCAGGCGCTCGTTGAGCAGGTAGCCCTTCTGGAACACGGTCACGACCGCGCCAGGGTTCACGCCAGCCGGCGCATCCACTTGGCTGATGGCCTGGTGGTGCTCCGGATTGAAGGTTTCCCCGGCCGGATCCAGCAGCGCCAGACCATTGTCGGCCGCCACCTTGAGCAGCTGCTTGTAGGTCAGTTCCAGCCCTTCGCGCAGCGGGTTGGGCTCGCTGCCCGCGGCGGCAAGGCCCGCATCCAGGCTGTCAAACACCGGCAGCAGTTCGCCCAGCAGCTTCTCGTTGGCAAACTTGCGCGCCTGCTCGACATCGCGGGCCACACGCCGGCGCTGGTTCTCCAGGTCGGCGCGCTCACGCAGCGCGTCAGCCTTCACCTGCTCCAGCTCGGCGCGCAGCGCCTGGATCTGCTCCTGCTGGGGATCGGTGGCCGCTTCGCTGTCAGCGGGGGTAATGGGGTCGAGTTCTGGGTGCTCTTGGTTCATTTCCGGTTCCCTGGCGGAAGTTCAGCCGCCTACCCTGCCCCGTATGTGGGCGGCGGCGGCGGTTTCAAGGTCAAGAATCACGCGGTGAGACGCCAACCACCTACCCTGCCAGGAAAATCCACCCCCGGACATTTGCCCGGACCTTCGCGCATGCTAGTTTTGCGCGGCCCCAAGACCTGCCGACCATGCTCAGACATCTTTCCATCAAGGATTTTGCAGTAGTACGCGCCACCGAACTGGAGTTCGGCCCCGGCATGACCGTGGTTTCCGGTGAAACCGGCGCCGGCAAGTCGCTGATGGTCGATGCGCTGGGCTTCCTTTCCGGCCAGCGCGCCGACTCCGGCGTGGTGCGCCACGGCGCCAGCCGGGCCGAGCTGTCAGCCGAATTCAGCCTCAGCGATGACACCCCCGCCCGGCAATGGCTGCGCGACAACGAACTCGATGACGAGGAACAGTGCCAGCTGCGCCGGGTCATTCGTGCCGATGGCGGCTCGCGCGCCTTCATCAATGGCCGCCCGGTACCGGTATCGCAACTGGCCGAACTGGCCGCCTTTCTGGTCGAAATCCACGGCCAGCACGAGCAGCAGGCCCTGCTGGCCCGCCACAGCCAGCTGGTACTGCTGGATGCCTACGCCCGCAACGAGACCGAGCGCGCCGCCGTTCGCCTGGCTGCATCACGTTGGCAGGCGTTGCTGGACGAGCGCGAGGCCCTGTCGCAACAGGGTGATGTCTCCGATCGCATCGGCTTTCTCGAACACCAGCTGGGCGAACTGCAGCGCGAGGAGCTGGAGCCGGCTTCCATCGCCACCCTGATCGCCAGCCACCGCCGCCAGGCCCATTCCACCGCCCTGATCGAGGCCTGCCAGCATGCCAGCGGCCTGCTCAACGGCGACGACAGCCCCTCCCTGCTCGCCCAGCTGCAGCAGATTCGCGGCGAACTGGCGCGGGTCAGCCAGCACGATCAGCGACTGGGCGAGATCGACAGCATGCTCGATGCCGCCGCCATCCAGCTGCACGAGGTCCTGGTACAGCTGGACCGGGTGCAGGACGACCTGGACAGCGATCCGGAGGCATTTGAAGACATCGAACGTCGCCTCGGGCGTCTGCATGATCTGGCGCGCAAGCACCGCGTGCCGATGGAGGAGCTGGCAGGCACCCGCGACCGTATCGAGGCCGAGCTGGAGCAGCTGCGCGGCGCCGACGAGCGTCTGGCCAGGCTGGCCGACGA
>NZ_BAZI01000066.1 GCF_001310775.1 Stenotrophomonas pictorum JCM 9942 | reverse complement strand
AAACCGGCGTCCGGCACGCGCAGCGTCGCCTCCAGGCCTATCCGCTGGATCCGCCTCTGCGCCTGCTCAATCCCGGCAACGCCCCGCCGCGGGCCTGAGCCGTCTGCTGCTGCCCGCCATCCTGGCCGGGTGCGCCCCGTTGCTGTCGCGCTTTCCGATCTGAACCGCCTCGACCCTGCCGTTGCTCCGCCAGGCTGTCTGCCGTTTTTTCCTTTCCAGAGCCCTTCCATGAACTCCATGCGTACCCCGTTGACCTCCGCCCTGCTGTTTGCCATCGGCAGCCCACTGGTTGCCCACGCCGCACCCGAGGGCGCCGCCGATGCAGACCAGCGCAAAGCCACCGATCTGGATGGGGTGCATGTCCGCGGCAGCTGGTTCAACCCGTCCTCGCCCAAGTTCACCGCCGAGCTGCTGGATACCCCCAAATCGGTGTCCATCGTTTCGGACAAGCTGATCGCCGAAACCGGCGCGACCAGCCTGCAGGATGCGCTGCGCATGGTTCCGGGCATCACCTTCGGCGCCGGTGAAGGCGGCAACCCGACCGGTGACCGGCCTTTCATCCGCGGCTTCGATTCGCAGAGCAACATCTTTGTCGATGGTCTGCGCGACGTCGGTTCGCAGACCCGAGAGATCTTCGACCTGGAACAGGTCGAAGTGGTCAAAGGCCCGAGCTCGGCCTACGGCGGCCGTGATTCCGGTGGCGGCAGCCTCAACCTGGTCAGCAAGACCCCGAAGCTGAAGAACGAAACCAGCGCCAGCATGGGCGTGGGTACCGACCGCTACGCCCGCGGTACCGTGGATGCGAACTATGTGCTCGGCGACGGCGTGGCGGCGCGCCTGAACCTGATGAAGCACGAGTCGGACATCGCCGGCCGTGATGCGGCCAATGTCAGCCGCTGGGGCATCGCGCCGTCGATCGCGTTCGGCCTGAACGGCCCGGCGCAGGTGATCGCCAGCCACTACCATATGGAAACCGACGACCTGCCCGATGCCGGCGGCTTCCCGTACAGCAATCCGTTCACCAGCGGCCCCAATGTCGCGCTCAATGGCGACGGCAGCCCGCTGGTGCCGGACCGCAACAACTACTACGGCCTGAAGGACCGCGACTTCCAGCACACCCGTGCCGACATCAGCACGCTGGATGCCAGCTACGACCTCGGCGGCCACAAGCTGCGCAACATCGCGCGTCTGGGCAACACCAGCAACGACTACCTGTGGACGCAGCCGGACGACAGCAAGGGCAACCCCAATCTGTACGGCACGCTGTGGCGCCGCACCAACAGCCGCGCGGTCGATGTGAAAAGCTTCGTCGACCAGCTGAGCCTGACCGGCCGCTTCGAGACCGGCGCGTTGCAGCACAGCTACAGCGCCGGCGTCGAGTACAGCGACGAGAAGATCAGCCGCGGCAGCTATCTGATGTCACCGGGCACCAACAACCCGCTGACCAATGGCACCAGTTGCCCGAGCACCGGCGCGGCCACCGGTTACAACTGCACGGACTTCAACAATCCCAATCCGAACGATCCATGGTCGGCCAACCAGACCGTCTACCGCAGCGACAAGGCGGCCGACGTCCGCCAGAGCACCAGGACCCGCTCCGCCTACCTGTTCGACACCATCGAATTGAACCCGCAGTGGTCGGTCAATCTGGGCCTGCGCTACGACGACTACTCCACCAAGCAGGTCACACCGGTGCCGGGTGCGGCGGCAACGGTATTCCGCAATGACAGCGACTTCATCAACTACCAGGCCGGCGTCGTGTTTAAGCCGGTGGCCAACGGCAGCCTCTACCTGTCCTACGGCACCTCATCCACGCCGCCGGGCATGGACGGTGGCGACGGTGCCGATGGCATCTCTCTCGCCAATGAGGACCTGGATCCGCAGGAGACCCGGAACGTCGAGCTGGGCACGAAGTGGGACCTGTTCGGTAACCGCTTGAACCTGACCGCCGCGATCTTCCATACCGAGTTGAACAATGCCCGCGTCCTCATCGACAACGGCACCACGCAGAACGCGGGCAAGAAGGTCATCGACGGTTTCGAGCTGGGCTTCACCGGACAGCTCAGCGACAACTGGAGCCTGTACGGCGGCTACACCTGGCTGGATTCGGAGTTGAAGGATGGTGGCTACGTCTGCGCCGTAGCCGGCCGCACCTGCCCCAGCGGCATCTACGTGCCCTCGCCGAACAACGGCAACGTGTTCCCGAACACCGCCAGGCACAGCGCCACCCTGTGGACCAGCTACACGCTGCCCTTCGGCCTGACCCTGGGCGCCGGCGCCAGCTACTCGGACAAGCAGTACGGTGATGTGGCCAATACCAAGTGGATCCCGAGCTACACCCGCTGGGATGCGATGGCCAGCTACGCCATCCAGGACAACATCAGCCTGCAGTTGAACGTGCAGAACCTAACCGATAAGACCTATTTCACCAAGGCGTATGCCTCGCACTACGCGGCCATCGCCCCGGGCCGCGCCGCGACGCTGGCCCTGAATGTGAAGTTCTGATTCCCCTCGCCCCCGGCCGCCTGCCGGGGCTTCGTCCACAAGGCAATCCGATGCTGCTGCACATCCCCGACGTACTCACCCGCGACCAGGTCGCCCAGGCGCGCCAGCGCCTGCACGAAGCGGGCTGGGCCGATGGCAAGGCCACCGCCGGCTACCAGTCGGCGCAGGCCAAGCAGAACCTGCAGCTGCCCGAATCGGACCCGGCCGCACGGGCGCTGGGCTCGCTGATCCTCGATGCCCTGGGCCGCAACGACACGTTCTTTGCCGCCGCGTTGCCACGCCGCATCTATCCGCCGCTGTTCAACTGCTACCGCGAAGGCCAGACCTTCGGCTTCCACGTCGACAACGCGGTCCGCTACGACCACATCAGCCGCGCGGGGGATCCGCAGCCGGTGCGTACCGATCTGTCGGCCACCTTGTTCCTGTCCGATCCGGACGAGTACGAAGGCGGCGAGCTGGTCATCGAGGACACCTACGGCAACCAGCGGGTGAAGCTGCCGGCCGGGCATATGGTGCTGTACCCGGGCACCAGCCTGCACCAGGTCACCCCGGTGACCCGCGGCACACGCATCGCCTCGTTCTTCTGGACCCAGAGCATGGTCCGTGACGACGGCCACCGCCGCCTGCTGTGGGAGCTGGATCTGTCGATCCGCCGGCTGACCCACGACCATCCGCAGCACCCCTCGCTGGTCAGCCTGACCGGCGTGTATCACAACCTGCTGCGGCAATGGGCCGAGGCGTGAGCGCAGCCGGACAGAACCTGCAGACACTGCTGCTGCAGCTGCCCGGCAACCCGGCGGCGGTCATGGCCGAACTGGAGCGGCGCGCGCAGGATGGCGAGGTACTGGCCCAGTTCGTACTCGGCCAGGCCTGCATGGAAGGCCGCGCCCGCCCGGTCGATACCGGCGCCGGCATGGCCTGGTTCGAACGTTCCGCCAACGGTGGCCTGCCGCTGGCGATGAACATGCTCGGGCGCTGCCACGAGTTGGGCCAGGGCACGCCGGTGAATCTCGAACTGGCCGCGGTCTGGTATCGACGGGCTGCGGACAGCGGGCTGGACTGGGGCATGTACAACCTGGCCAACCTGCTGGCCACCGGCCGTGGAATCGGCAAAGACGAAGCCGCCGCCTACACGCTGTACCGGCGTGCGGCCGAAAGCGGCCACGCCAAATCGATGAACCTGGTCGGCCGCTGCCTCGAAGAAGGCACCGGTGTGATCGCGGATCCGGTCGCCGCACCGGACTGGTACCGCCGTTCGGCCGAAGCGGGCGACTTCCGCGGTCAGGCCAGTCATGCCTCGCTGCTGCTTGCCGCCGGCCATATCGACGAGGCCGCAGATTGGCTGCGCAAGGCGCTGGCGCAGGGAAGCCCGTCGTTTCTCGCACAGATCCGGCCGCAGCTGGCGGTATCCCCGCATCCGCAGATCCGGGCCCTGGTGGCGTCCATTTAAGCGACACCAATCGATATCAATTCTCATTTGCACAAGTGAACGAATCCCATCTACAATGCCGCACCGCAAACGCCAGCGCCCCGCGCCGGCCATGCAATCAAGGGATTCCCGTGCAGCATCCGCAAAGCCAGCCGCCCCTGACCACCACACACGCAACCTTGCGCGTGTCGATGGCGGCATTGGGCATGCTGCTTCTGTTGGCGTTGGTGGCCTTGCTGCTGCAGGACACCCCGCGCCGGTCGCTTGCCAGCGACGCTGACAGCGTTACGTCCATCACCGGCGCACCACCGGCGGGTGACGAGGACCAGCTGCAGGAAACCCGACCGGCCAAGTTGCGCCGCGTGGTCAAACCGCATGCGATGCCGGCTGCGCTGAGCGGGTCCACCGGCCAGGTGCTGGCGTGCTTGAACGCCGCCGTTGCGGCGCGCTCGTTGATCCCTGCCTCAATCATGGACGTCGCCCGCCCGGCACCGGGGCGCCGGCAACAGCGCGGTCAGGCGCCTCCGCAGGTCTGACCGGTCCTCTACGGATCGACGCCGCCGTCTCACCCTCCTTCCCCGCAGCACCCGGCGCATGCACTACCTGCCTGCGACTGCGCAGTGCGCCCCGCTTTCCGAAATCCGAGGTCCCTCCATGGCTCTGCGCCATCGCCGTTCCGTGTCCGTTTCCCGCCACCTGCTCGGCCTCGCCGTGCTCGCCGCCCTCAGCGCCACCGCGCACGCCAGCGGCGCGCCCACCACGCTGGACAAGGTGGTCGTCACCGCTACCGGCTTCGAGCAGAAGATTCCCGAAGCACCGGCCAGCATCAGCCTGATCTCGCGCGAGGAGCTCGCCCAGCGCCCCTACACCAGCCTGATCGATGCGCTGCGTGACGTCGAGGGCATCGACGTGGGCATGGAAACCACCGACAAGAACGGCCGTGCCACCATTTCCATGCGCGGCATGCCATCGGAGTACACACTGGTGCTGATCGACGGCCGCCGCCAGAGCAACGTCGGCAGCCTGTACCCGAACAACTTCGGTGGCGGCCAGTTCTCCTACCTGCCGCCGCTGGATGCGATCGAGCGCATCGAAGTGGTGCGAGGCCCGATGTCGACCCTGTACGGCTCCGATGCGATGGGCGGGGTGATCAACATCATCACCCGCCGCAACCAGGACCAGTGGCAGGGCTCGATCACCCAGGGCTTCACCGTCCAGCAGGAAAAAGAGTTCGGCGACGTACGCACCACCGACCTGTATCTGACCGGGCCGCTGGTCAAGGACACCTTGGGCGTGGCGATCCGCGGCAGCTACTACGATGCCGACGAGTCGATGCCCGAGTGGGACCCGCTGCCACTGCCGGATGGCTCGATGTGGGAGCGCAGTCTCGGCTTTGGCGGCGGTGGCAAGGCGGTGGCCAACACCAACTGGAACACCGGCATCCGCCTGGACCTGAGCGCGTTCGAGCACAACGCGTTCTGGCTGGACTACGACGTCTCGCGCCAGAAGTACGACAACCGCAAGGGCCAGACCGGTACGCTGGACAGCTTGAAAGCCTGTGGCGCAGCGGCACGGCGACCATCCCCAACCCCAGCGGCAGCGGCACCCTCAGCAGCCGCGTGGTGCAGCCGCGTGTGGGCTATACCGCCTGGCAGCGCTACGAGCGTGACCAGCTGGCGCTGACCCACCAGGGCCGCTACGAGTTCGGCACCTGGCAGAGCAGCCTGACCCGCCACACCACCAGCAACCTTGGCCGCTCGCTGCCGCTGACGCTGGATGAGCGCGCGCAACTGCAGGGGTTGTGGAACGATGTCTGCGCGCGTCGCGGCCAGGCCGCCCACTGCAACATGACCTCCGGCAACCTGAGTGTGCTCAATGCCGACGAGCTGGCGCGGTTGTCAGCTTTCCTGCCGCGGCCGCTGCGCACGATGGAGCTGGACGGCTATGTGCTGGACACCAAGCTGGACATGTCAGTGGGCAACCACCAGCTCGCCATCGGCGGCCAGTACAACGACACCGACATGACCGATGGCGTGTTCGGCATGGATGGCGGCGGCTACAAGGACAACGTCAAGCAGAAACACCGGATGTGGTCGGTGTTCGCCGAGGACAACTGGGCGCTGACCGGCACCCTGACCGCCACGCTGGGTGTGCGTTACGACGACCACAACATCTTCGGCAGCCACGTCAGCCCGCGCGCCTACCTGGTGTGGGAAGCCAACGATGCGTGGACCGTCAAAGGCGGCATCAGCACCGGCTACAAAACCCCGCGCCCGGACCAGCTGTTCCCCGGCGTGGTCGGTTTCGGCGGCCAGGGCGTGATCCCGCAGGTCGGCTCACCGCACCTCAAGCCCGAAACCAGCACCAACTACGAAGTCGCCGCCTATTACGAAGGACAGCGCTGGAACTTCAACGCCACCGCGTTCTTCAACAAGTTCGACGACAAGATCGCCAGTGGCGGAACCTTCGCCAACTGCGAGGTGGCACCGGCCGACGGCAGCTATTGCGTGGATGTCGGCCCGGGTTGGGCGGCGCTGGGCTACAGCGCTTTCACCCAGAGCGTGAATATCGACAAGGCCGAGACCCGCGGCGTCGAACTGGCCGGTCAGATCGACCTGCTGGACACGCTGCAGCTGCGCGGTAACTACACCTTCACCCAAAGCGAGCAGACCAGCGGCAGCGCCAAGGGCCAGCCGATCTCGGGTAACCCGGCCAAGCACATGGCCAACGCCAACCTCACCTGGCAGGCCAGTGATCGCATCAGCCTGAGCCTGATCGGCGAAGGCCGCTACGACCGCTACCGCGACACCCTGGTCTCCAGCGTCGGCGGTGTCAGCCGCTCGACCGTGCGCTACTACGCCGACTACACCACGTTCCATCTCGGTGCCAGCTGGAAGGCGAACGACTGGCTGACCGTCAACGGCCGCATCAACAACCTGTTCGACAAGGACTTCGTCTCCCAGTCCTGCGTGCTGGCCTCCGATACCGAGTACAGCTGCGTGGACGACTACGCGGTGAAGGAACAGCGTCGCAGCTTCTGGATCTCGCTCAACGCCCGCTTCTGACACTGCCGATGCAACCGAACAAAAGCCCGCCCTTGAGGCGGGCTTTTGCTTTTTGCGTCCGCTTCCCCGCACCATGCGCGGCCGCAGTTCCACAACCACCAACCGCCCACTGCAGATCCCGCGCATGACCAGACCGGCCACGTTCTTCTCCATCCAGGCGCTGCGCGGTATCGCCGCACTGATGGTGGTGCTGTTCCACCTGCGCATCGTCGAGGGCAAGTATGGCCAGGACGGCAACCTGCTCGGCGCGATGTTCGCCTACGCCGACAGCGGTGTGGATCTGTTCTTCGTGCTGTCCGGCTTCGTGATGACCAGCATCGCCGCCGGCAGCTATGGCTTGCCCCGCAATGCCGGCGACTTCCTCGCCCGCCGTGGCTGGCGCGTGCTGCCGCTGTACTGGTTCTACACCACGCTGGTCGTGGCCCTGATGCTGCTGATGCCGGGCATGGCCAACAGTGCCTACCAGGACCAGAGCATCCTCGCCTCCTATCTGCTGTGGCCGCAGGCGCAGCTGCCGCTGCTGACCGTGGGCTGGACACTGATCCACGAGGCATTCTTCTACCTGCTGATGGCGGTGGCGATCGCGTTCGCGCGAGAACGGCAATTGCCGTGGCTGTTGCTGGGCTGGGCGGCGGCGACCCTGCTGGCCCACGGCATGTTGGGCGCCGGCATCGCGCCCTGGGCCGCCGTCGCGTCCAGCCCGTTGAGTCTGGAGTTCATCGCCGGTGGATTGATCGGGCTGTACTGGCGCCGTCTGCCGGTCGGCTTCGCGCTGCCGCTGCTGTTGGGCGGTGCTGTGCTGCTGGTCGCGGCGATGCTGCACCTGGCCGCGGCTTATCCCGAACATCCGCCGGTACTGCGCCGGGCACTGCTGTTCGGCGTTCCGGCCGCGTTGCTGGTGCTCGGTGCGGTGCGCTGGGAGCATGCACGCCAGCCACGGCTGCCGGCCTTACTGCTGGCAGTTGGCGACAGCTCCTATTCGCTGTACCTGGGCCACGTGTTCGTGATCTCGGCAACCGGCCGCCTGTGGCAGGCCAGCGGTTTGAACCATGCGCCGTGGCAGCATGCGCTGTTCATCGCGCTGACGGTGGTGGTCTGCGTCATCGCCGGCTGGCTGTCGTGGAGATGGCTGGAGCTGCCGCTGCACCGCTGGACCCGCACACGCAAGCCTTCGGCACGCACGCTGCAGGCCGCACAGGAATAAGCGGTACGCACCGGGACAGCGGAAAATACAAATTGCGAATCATTCTCATTCATGATGTAATCACGGCTTCCTGATCACTCCCACCCGCCACTTGTCTCCCCAACGCGCCTCCGCCAACGCCGTGCAGCAACAGGCCAACCGTGGCTTCTGGTTGCGCACCTTGCATCAATGGCACTGGATCAGCTCGGCGGTGTGCCTGATCGGCATGCTGCTGTTCTCCCTCACCGGCATCACCTTGAACCACGCTCGAAGATCGAGGCCACCCCGCAGGTGCACAACCACAAGCTCGAACTGTCCGCGCCGCTGCTCGAAGCGTTGGGCGCGCGCGAGGAAGGCAATGCGCCGTTGCCGGGCAAGGTCGCCGACTGGCTGTCGCGCGAGCTGGATGTCTCCCTGGGCAAGCGCGAGGCCGAGTGGTCGGCCGAAGAGATCTACCTGTCCATGCCCGGCCCCGGCAGCGATGCCTGGCTGAGCATCGACCGCGAAACCGGCGCGGTGGAGTTCGAGAAGACCCGCCGCGGCTGGATTTCCTATTTCAATGACCTGCACAAGGGCCGCAACGCCGGCCCGGGCTGGGGCTGGTTTCTGGATCTGTTCGCGGTGGCCTGCCTGGTGTTCTGCATCACCGGCCTGTTCCTGCTGCATCTGCATGCGCGGCAGCGGCGCATGACCTGGCCGCTGGTCGGGCTGGGCCTGCTGATCCCGCTGCTGATCGCCCTGCTCCTGATCCATTGATCCCGCTCTCCCCTAGAACGCATCCCTCCCCGGAGTCGCACCATGCGCGTCACCCTGACCATCGCCCTGAGTGGCCTGATCGCCACCGCTCCGGCCGCCTACGCCGCCAGCCTCGACGTCAACGTCGAAGTGCCTAAGCTCAACGTGGCCGAATACCACCGCCCGTATGTGGCGGTGTGGATCGAAGGCGCGGACCAGAAGGTCGCCGCCAACCTGTCGGTCTGGTACCAGCTCAAGGACACCGCCGAGGGCCATGGCACCAAGTGGCTGCCGGACCTGCGCCAGTGGTGGCGCAAGAGCGGCCGCACCCTGCAGGTGCCGGTGGATGGCGTGACCGGCCCGACCCGCCCGGTCGGCAAACACCAGCTCAGCTTCAGCGACCGCCAGCCGCAACTTCGCGACCTGCCCGCCGGCCAGTACACGCTGGTGGTGGAAGCCGTACGCGAGGTGGGTGGCCGCGAGCTGGTCAAGATTCCCTTCAGCTGGCCAGCCCGCAGTGTGCAGAACGGCCGTGCCCAGGGCACTTCCGAGCTGGGCACGGTCACCCTCGCCGTCAAACCCTGATTCGCCCTACTACCGGAGCCAACCGATGAAGCGTTCCCTCCTGCTTGCCGCCACCATCGCCGCAGCGCTGCCCTTCTCCGCCGCCGCCCACAAGGCCTGGCTGCAGCCGTCGCAGACCGTGATCGCCGGTGCCAACCCGTGGATCACGGTGGACGCGGCCGTGTCCAACGACCTGTTCTATTTCAACCACGTGCCGCTGCGCATCGACAATCTGCTGATTACCGCGCCCGACGGCAGCAGCGTGCAGCCGCAGAATGTGGCCACCGGCAAATACCGCAGCGTGTTCGACGTAGAGCTGACCCAGCCCGGCACCTACCGTCTGGCCAACGTCAACGCCGGGCTGATGGCCAACTGGCAGGAAGACGGCAAGCCCAAGCGCTGGCGCGGCACCCCGGAGAAGTTCGGCGCCGAAGTGCCGAAGAACGCCAAGGACCTGAAGGTCTCCGAGACCGCCGGCCGGGTCGAAACCTTCGTCACCAACGGTGCCCCGAACGCCACCGCGCTCACGCCGACCGGCAAGGGCATGGAGATGGTCGCCCTCGGCCACCCGAACGATCTGTTCAGCGGAGAGGAAGCCACCTTCCGCCTGCTGGTGGATGGCAAGCCGGCCGCCGGCCTGGAAGTGGAGATCACCCGCGGCGGCACCCGTTACCGCAACGCGCAGGAAGAGATCAAGGTCACCACCGATGCCAGCGGCGAGTTCGCCGTCACCTGGCCGGAAGCGGGCATGTACTGGCTGGAAACCGGCAGCGAAGACAACAAGACCTCGGTGCCGCAGGCCAACGTGCGCCGCCTGAGCTACGTGGCCACGCTGGAAGTGCTGCCGCAGTAAGGACTCCAGGCCCGGTCGCCACGGCGCGCCGGGCCGCTCTCTCCATGTCTAGCCAATCCGACATCGCCGCCCTCGGCGGCCACACCATGGGTACCCGCTGGAGCGTGAAGCTGGTCGCCCCGCGCCGCCGCGACCTGCATCCGCTGCATGCCGGCATCCAGGCAGAGCTGGACCGGGTCGTGGCGCAGATGAGCACCTGGGAAACCGAGTCGGACATCAGCCGCTACAACCGCGCCGCCGCCGGCAGCTGGCAGCGGCTGCCGGAAGACTTCTGGCAGGTGCTGGTCGCCGCGCATGATATCGCCGAACGCAGCGATGGCGCGTTCGATCCGAGCATCGGCCCGCTGGTCGCACTGTGGGGCTTCGGTGCCCAGGCCGGCGCGCAGCGT
>NZ_BAZI01000065.1 GCF_001310775.1 Stenotrophomonas pictorum JCM 9942 | reverse complement strand
CTCGGCCAGCGGCACGCGGGCGCTGCGCTCGGCCACCTCCTGCATCTTGCGGGCGAGGATGGTGTTGAGGATGTCACTCATGGATCTGTTTCCTGAAAGGCGGGCGCTGCGGACGCGGGAAGCGGAGAAGCGTTCAACTGTGGCCGGCCAGCATACGGCTGACGGCCACGTAATGCTGCATGCGCGCACGGGCGCTGCCATCGGCAATGACCGCACGGGCGCGGGCCAGACCATCGGCGATGCTGTCGGCCACACCGGCCACATACAGCGCCGCGCCGGCATTGAGCGCGACGATGTCGTTGGCCGGGCCCGGCGCGTTGTCGAGCACGCCACGCAGCATGGCGATGGACTCTTCCGGGTTCTCCACCTTGAGGTTGCGGCTGGCCGACATGGCGATACCGAAGTCCTCAGGATGAATCTCGTACTCGCGCACCTTGCCGTCACGCAGCTCGCCCACCAGGGTGCCGGCGCCCAGCGAGATCTCATCCATGTTGTCGCGGCCCCACACCACCAGCGCGCGCTCGGCGCCCAGCTCGCGCAGCACGCGCGCCTGGATGCCGACCAGGTCCGGGTGGAACACGCCCATCAGGATATTGGTGGCACCGACCGGGTTGGTCAGCGGGCCGAGGATGTTGAAAATGGTGCGCACGCCCATCTCGCGGCGCACCGGCGCCACCACCTTCATGGCCGGATGGTGCATCGGCGCGAACATGAAGCCGATGCCGGTCTGTTCAATGGCGCGAGCCACCTGCCCGGGCTGCAGCTCGATCACCGCGCCCAGCGCTTCCACCGCGTCGGCGCTGCCGGATTTGGAAGAGACGCTGCGGTTGCCATGCTTGGCCACCTTGGCACCAGCCGCGGCCACCACGAACATCGAGCAGGTCGAGATGTTGAACGTGTGCGAGCCATCGCCGCCGGTACCGACGATATCGACCAGATGCGTCTTGTCTTCTACCGTCACCGGCAGCGCGAACTCGCGCATCACCGTGGCCGCGCCGGCGATCTCGCCGACGGTTTCCTTTTTGACCCGCAAGCCGGTGAGGATGGCCGCGGTCATGGTCGGCGAGACTTCACCGCGCATGATCTGGCGCATCAGGTCGACCATCTCGTCGAAGAAGATCTCGCGGTGTTCGATGGTGCGTTGCAGGGCTTCCTGCGCGGTGATGGTCATGACAACTCCAGAAATCAGGAAATAACGATGTAGTCGCTTTGGCTGCGGATGCCGGCGTGTGCGCCACGCCGAAGCTGCACATGCAGGCCACCGATCGGCCCCACCGGCAGGCAGCGGTCCACTTCCAGCAGCGCATCGCGGTGTGGCTTGATCCACTGCGCCTGGGCCTGCGCCAGCGCCTTGCGCTTGGCCTCGGCCGCGTCGGCGGCGACCACCAGCAGATACCGGTGGTCTTCGCCGAATGCACCTTCGACATAACCGCCGAGGTTGACGAAGAACAGCGTCGGCGCGTCCGCGGCAGGCGGGTCCTGCGACAGGCGCACCTGCCAGTCCTCGACCCCATCGACCGTCATCCATGAATCCAGATGCAGGCCGGCGGCCTCGCCGAACCACTGCTCGCGCAGCTGCGGCCAGGTCTGCCTGATATCCCGGCCAACGGCGAACACCACGTCGTGCACCTCGGTATTGGCACGCGCATGGCGGCCGCCGAGCATCACCACGAACAGGCGCAGTTCGATATCACCCATGACACCGGCGTTCCGTCAGCGCTCGAATCGAACCGGCCTCATCGGCCTGAAGCAGCCTCGTCCGTGCAATCAGCATGTACGGTCCAGGAAGTTCTTCATCAGCGCGTGACCATGCTGGGTGAGGATCGATTCGGGATGGAACTGCACCCCTTCGACCGGATACTCGCGGTGGCGCAGGCCCATGATTTCTTCCATCGACCCGTCCGGGTTCTCGGTCCAGGCGGTGATCTCCAGCGCGGCCGGCAGCGTGTTCTTGTCCACCACCAGCGAGTGGTAGCGGGTGGCCTCATAGCGGTCCGGCAGGCCGGCAAACACGCCCTTGCCTTCATGGCGGATCGGCGAGGTCTTGCCATGCATGATGTTGCCGGCGCGGATCACGTCACCGCCATAGACCTGGCCGATGCTCTGGTGGCCCAGACATACGCCGAACACCGGGATGCGGGGACCCAGCTGGCGGATCACGTCCAGCGACACACCGGCCTCGTTCGGCGTTTTCGGGCCGGGCGATACCACGATATGCGAAGGCTGAAGCGCGGCGATCTGCTCGACGCTCATCGCATCGTTGCGCACCACCTTCACCTCGGCGCCCAGCATCTGCAGGTACTGCACGAGGTTGAAGGTGAAGCTGTCGTAGTTGTCGATCATCAACAGCATGGAATGGCACTCATTGAGCGATCAGGAAGATCGCGTAGACGTTTTCGGTGAAGGTGATCGTCCCGGTTTCCAGACTCTCGGGCGCAAGGCGGGAGCCGGATACCTCCATTGCCGCAGGCGCAGGGGGAGCCGGCGGAGACGGCGGCGGGATGGCGTCGTCCCCGGCATCTTCGCTCGCCGACTGCCACGTACCGGCCTGCACGCCGTAGGCAAAGTTCGGGGCAACGTCGGAGATGGTGTACAGGCCGGTGATGCGCGTGCCGTAGGCCGCTGCCAACCCTTCGGCGGAATGGCGCGACTGGCGGGCGGCTTGCGCCTTGAGTTCGGCGCGCAACGTGCTGGCCTTCGCGTAACCGGAGCGCAACGAGGTGATCTGCAATTCCGGCCCGGCATCCACGTCGGCCAGCAATGCGCGCAGCTTCTCCAGATCATCGAAACTGCCACGGACGCGACGGACAACCTTGGTTCCCTTGAACACCTGCTTGCCGTTCTCGTACGCGTTCTCGGCGGAAATCGACAGGGAGGAGGCGTAGGTGTTTTCCGCCAGCGCGCGGTGTTTCTTCAAAGCGGCCAGTACCGCCGCCACGTTCCGCTCGACCCTCGACCGCGCCTGTTCCGGCGCCATGTCCGTGGCTTGCACCAGGAACTCGACCGTAAAGTGATCCGGCACGACCGTACGCGCGGCCTGCCCCTTCACCAGCAGATGGGGCTGCGACGGAATCGAATTGCTTGTGCGAACGACAGCACCGGCGCCAAGGCCAGCAACAACGACAACACGAATCTGCTCTTCATCCCGATTTTCCCATTCCCCTGCGCACCACGATGCGCAAACAATGCACGCTCACAAGCCCTTCGCCGCCTGCGCCACCGCGCGGAACAGCGCGCGGCCCTTGTTCATGGTTTCCTGCCATTCGGCATCGGGATCGGAGTCGTAGACCACGCCGCCGCCGGCCTGCACGTACAGGTAACCGTCCTGGATCACCGCGGTGCGGATGGCGATGGCGGTATCGGCATCGCCGTTCCAGCCGATGTAGCCGACCGCGCCGGAATAGACGTTGCGCTTGACCGGCTCCAGCTCGCGGATGATCTCCAGCGCACGGATTTTCGGCGCGCCGCTCACCGTGCCGGCCGGGAAGGTCGCGCGCATCACATCGCTATAGCTCAGGCCGGCCTTCAACGTGCCGGTCACTTCACTGACGATGTGCATGACGTGGCTGTAGCGCTCGATCACGAACTGCTCGCCCACTTTCACCGTGCCGGGCTCGGCGACGCGGCCGACATCATTGCGGCCCAGATCGATCAGCATCACGTGCTCGGCACGCTCCTTGGGATCGGCCAGCAATTCGACTTCCAGCGCCTTGTCCAGCTCGGGCGTGGCGCCGCGCGGACGGGTGCCGGCGATCGGACGCACGGTGACGATACCATCGCGCAGGCGCGCCAGGATTTCCGGCGAGGAACCCACCACCTGGGTGCCACCGACATCGATGAAATACATGTATGGCGAGGGATTCAGCGCACGCAGCGCGCGGTACACGTCGATCGGCCGTGCGCGGAACGGCACGCGCAGGCGCTGGCTGGGCACCACCTGGAAGATGTCACCGGCGCGCACGTAGTCCTGCGCCTTGCGCACCACCGCGTGGTACTCCTCGCGGGTGAACGAGGACTGGAAGTCCTGCTCGTCGATGGCGTCGGATACCTGCGACTGCGGGTAACCGGCGCCGCCCTGGCGCAGACGGTGTGCCAGCTCATCGAGACGACGGTTCGCGCGTGCCCAGGCCTGCGGCTGCGCCGGGTCGGCATGCACGATCAGGTACAGGCGGCCCTTGAGGTTGTCGAACACCGCCAGCTCTTCGGACAGCATCAGCAGGATGTCGGGCGTACCGAGTTCGTCGGGCTTTTCGCCCGCGCCCAGGTGCGGCTCGATGTACTGGATGCACTCGAAGCCGAACCAGCCGACCAGGCCGCCGGTGAAACCCGGCAGGCCCTCCAGCTGCGGCACCGAGTACTGCTTGCGCAGCACTTCCACCTCGGCCAACGGGTCGGCCACGTCGCGGCGCTCGACCACCTCGCCCAGCTCACTGACTTCCAGCGTATGCCCGCGGAAGCTGTACGTGCGGCGCGCAGGCAGGCCGATGATGGAATAGCGCCCGAAGCGTTCGCCGCCTTCGACGGATTCAAACAGGTAGGTATACGGGCCGTCGGCGAGCTTCAGGTAAACCGAGAGCGGCGTGTCCAGGTCGGACAGCACTTCACGGACGACGGGGACGAAATTGTGCGGGTGTGCGCTGCGGCCTTCAGCGGCCAGTTGCTGGAACTGCTCTTGCGTGATCAAGACGGCTTTCCTTCCGGGAAACGACGGTGGCGGGACGGACGACGGCAACGGGCCACCATCGCCACCAGCGGCGAGCGGAAGAAAGGGAACGCTTGGTCGTCAGAATGGGCACCGGGCAACTCTACCGCAAGATCGCGGTGTGGTGTGCATCTGCAACATCGGCAATTGCTTGCAGCAGCAACGGTTCAGTGGCTGAGCAGGGCGGTGTCCGCAGGCAGATGCATGCGTACCCGGCCGGGCACACAGCGCACATGGAAGCGGCGCGCCTGCAGCGGCTCCCCATCCAGATTCAGTGTCATCGGCTGCATGGCATCGATCCACAGCTGGTGCAGGCGGGCGCGTACCGCGACCTGCTCCAGTGCCGCGTGCTTGCCGTCGCTGAACAAAGTGCCCAAGGTGGACAGGACCTCACCGGAAAGCTCGGGCACGACAGTCAGATCCAGCAGACCATCATCGAGCAGCGCATCCGGGCACAGCACCTGGCCGCCGCCGGCCTGACGGCCATTGCCGATACCCAGTGCGATGAAATCTCCCTCCCATGCGAAGTCTCCGCCGTGGATCCGTGCCCGGATCGGCTCGATCCGGCCCACCCGCGAAATACCGGTGACCACGTACGCCAGCCCGCCCAGCATTTTCTTCAATCCTTCGCGGGTTTCCACGGTGACGTCGGTACCGAAACCGCCGCTGGCCAGATTCGCGCACCAATGGCTTCGCCCGTCACCGTCGATCTGCAGCAGATCGATCGGCCGCGCCGCCGTGGCGCCAATCAGCGTCAGCGCGGCCAACGGTTCCAGCGCCATGCCGGAGGCGGCCGCGAAATCGTTGGCGGTACCCAGCGGCAGCAATCCCAGCGCCGGCAGCTGCGCCGCATCCAGCGTGCTCTGCGCCATGGCCTCGGCCACTTCGCTCAAGGTGCCATCGCCACCGCCGGCCACGATCACCGCGGCATTGGCCGCGATGGCTTCACGCACATGACGCCCGGCATCACCGGCTTCCCAGGTCACCCGGACCGCAAGGATGCGGCCCTGTCGCCGCAGCTGCGCAACAGCCTCGCGCACCGCCTCATCGTTGGCGGACTTGCCATTGAGGATCAGAAACCACGGACTTGCCTGCATGCTGTTCTCCGGAAACGCGCGCAGCCTAGCAAGCGCGTCACTGCGGGCGGGTGAATGTCACCGTTCCGTCATCGAGGACCGGGAGTATGGAAGTCCATAGCAAGGACGACGGATGGAGCAGGATCAGCCTCCGCACTATTCCCCAGCCGCAGCGGCAACGCTGCGGCCTTTTTTTGCTTCATCTTCAGAGCCGCGCCCTGCCTGTTGCCCGGCAAAGGGGATGAGCTCTTGTCGACCTGGTTTCGTCCGTGCTTCGCGGCGTACGCCGCTCCTGCAAACAGCCAATCATTCGCCTGCGGCGAACTTCTGCAGCGCTTCGCCTTGCAGGCGGTACACCGTCCATTCGTCCTGCGCCACCGCTCCGGCGGCTTTGTAGAAATCGATAGCCGGCGTGTTCCAGTCCAGCACCGACCATTCGAAACGACCGCAGCCCTGCGCTACCGCCAGCCTGGCGATGTGCTGCAACAGGGCCTTGCCCGCGCCGCTGCCGCGCGCCTCGGGGCTGACGTACAGGTCTTCCAGGTAGATACCGTTGCGGCCCAGCCAGGTCGAGTAGTTGTAGAAGAACACGGCGTAACCAATCGCCTTGCCGTCGCGCTCGCAGATCAGCGCCTGCGCCTTGGCATCCGGACCGAACAGGCTGTCACGGATGCCGGCCTCGTCGGTCTGCACTGACGACTCTGCTTTCTCGTAGATCGCCAGTTCGCGGATGAAGTGCAGGATCAGGCCTGCGTCATCGGCCAATGCCGGGCGGATACGTACTTCTGCCGCGCCCACCACTCAGCCCCGCGCCGCGGCGACGTTGCCGCGCATCTTCGCGATCACCCCGGCATAGTCCGGCGCATTGAAGATGGCCGAACCGGCGACGAAGGCATCGGCACCGGCGGCGGCGATCTCGCCGATGTTGTCGGCCTTCACCCCGCCGTCGACCTCCAGGATCACCGGCTTGCCGAGCTTGTCGATCATCGCCCGCACCGCGCGCAGCTTGTCCAGCGTGGAGGGGATGAAGGCCTGGCCACCGAAGCCCGGATTGACCGACATCAGCAGCACCAGGTCCAGGTCTTCCAGCACCCAGTCCAGCACTTCGACCGGGGTGGCAGGATTCAGCACCAGGCCGGCCTTGCAGCCGTGCGACTTGATCAGCTGGATGGTGCGGTGGACGTGGCGGCTGGCTTCCGGGTGGAAGCTGATCAGGCTGGCACCGGCCTCGGCGAAGTCCGGCACGATGCGGTCCACCGGTTCCACCATCAGATGCACGTCGATCGGCGCGGTCACGCCATGCTTGCGCAGCGCCTGGCAGACCATCGGGCCGATGGTCAGGTTGGGCACGTAGTGGTTGTCCATCACGTCGAAATGGACCCAGTCGGCGCCAGCGGCCAGCACGTTGTCGACCTCCTCGCCGAGCTTGGCGAAATTGGCCGAGAGGATGGACGGGGCGATGATGCAGTTGGACATGACGGGAGCCTTTCAGCGCTTGCGCAGGGTTTTGATGCGGTCGTAGGCGGCGTTGATCTGCCGGGCCTTCTTTTCGGCCTGGGCGCGCAGTTCGGGCGCGGCGCCGGCCACTTTGTCGGGGTGGTACTGGGACATCAGGCGACGGTAGGCCAGGTCGATCTCGGCATCGGTGGCGTCGCGGGTGACCCCCAGCTCGCGATACGGCAGATCTTTGCCCAGGCGGAACCAGTCACTGTCGAAGGCATGGCCCAGCAGCAGGCCGATCACCGCACCAAACAGGGGATTGGGCCTGAAAAGCAGGGCCCCGGCGATGAAACCAAGCAGTTTTCCGTACCAGCGCATGGAGGTTCCAATGGCCTGAGGACCGTCAAGACGCGCATTTTATGCCACAGCGACCCGATCCGGCTTTACACTAGGCCGCCCGCCGTCCAGCAGCGGGCCCTGCGGGTCTCCAGACCCGGGTCCTCCACGCCGGCGGCATCATTGCCAAGCCCCAGGAGTGCCCGTGCCGACCACGCTGTTGCAATCCGATCTTCCCGGCCTGCCCTTGCGCCATCGCGGCAAGGTGCGTGATGTGTTCGATATCCCGCGCGAACGTTTGCCCGCTGGAACGCCTCCCGGGGACTACCTGTTGATGGTTGCCACCGATCGCCTGTCGGCGTTTGACGTGGTGCTGCCCGACCCGATCCCGGGCAAGGGCGAGATGCTGTGCCAGGTCTCCAACTTCTGGTTCAAGAAGACCGAGCACCTGATGCCCAACCATCTGACCGGCATCGAGGTGGCCAGTGTGCTGCCCGAAGGCGTCGATCCGGCGCTGTACGCCAAGCGCGCGGTGGTGACCAAGAAGCTCAAGCCGGTGCCGGTGGAAGCGATCGCCCGCGGCTATGTGATCGGCAGCGGCTGGAAGGACTACCAGCGCACCGGCAAGGTCAGCGGCATCGCCCTGCCCAACGGCCTGCAGCAGGCCGAGAAACTCCCAGAGCCGATCTTCACACCGTCCACCAAGGCGGCGGTGGGCGACCACGACGAGAACATCGATTTCGACGCGATGGTCAAGGCGGTGGGCGCGGATCTGGCCGAAAAGGTGCGCGACGCCACGCTGCGGATCTACAAGTTCGCGGCCGAATACGCGGCCGAGCGCGGGATCCTGCTGGCCGATACCAAGTTCGAGTTCGGCACCGACGCCGATGGCCGCCTGTACATCATGGACGAGATGCTGACCCCGGATTCCTCCCGCTACTGGCCGGCGACGAGTACCAGGTCGGTATCAGCCCGCCGAGCTACGACAAGCAGTTCGTGCGCGACTATCTGGAGACCCTGGACTGGGACAAGACCGCCCCGGGCCCGGCGCTGCCGGCGAGGTGATCGAACGCACCCGCGCCAAGTACGCCGAGGCGCTGGACAAGCTGGCGGGCATCAGCATCGACTGAGGCCGTACCACCTGACGGACGCGGCCTGCCGGGCGCGTCCGCCAGGTGGCCGCGCTATGCTCTGCCCACCAAGGGCCGGGAGAGACCATGGACATCCGCAGCGCGCGCCCGCTGGACCGCTACTTCGCCGGTTATTCCGGCGACCATAGCAACGCCACCAACCAGGCGATCCATGTGGTCGCGGTACCGGCCATCCTGTGGTCGGCGATCGCGCTGCTGTGGTGCGTTCCGCCGTTGCTGCCGTGGTTCCAGCACGGCATCTGGGCGCCTTGGCGATGTTCGGCACCTGGGCCTATTACAACCGCCTGTCGCGCCCGCTGGGCATCGGCATGCTGATGCTTTTCTTCGTGGCCGGCTGCATCTGCCGGCTGCTGGAAGACCGCTTGGGCATTCCGCTGCTGCTGCGCATCGGCATCGGCGTGTTCGTGCTGGCGTGGATCGCACAGTTCATCGGCCACAGGATCGAAGGCCGACGGCCCAGCTTCCTCACCGACCTGACCTACCTGTTGATCGGCCCGATCTGGGTGCTGGCCAAGCTGTACCGCCAGTTCGGCTGGCGTTACTGATCGGCCGCCGCCGGCGTGGTGAACATCGTCGCCTCGGCAATGAACGGACGCGGCGCATAGCCGAAGTCCCGTCGCGCCGGTTCGATATCGAAGACCAGCGGATCGCGCATGCGGGCGAGCGTGGCCGCGTTCATGCCCTGCAACCGCCCGCTGGCATGCGCCAGCCGCAAGGCCAGCCGGAACAACGGCGTCGGCACGCTCCACAGACGCGGCCGGGCCGGCAATGACGCCAGCACCCGCTGGACCATCTCGCCATATCCCAGCACCTCACCGCCGCCCAGCGCATAGGCGCGACCGGCCGCTGCCGGATGCCGCACTACCTGCAGGGCCGCGTCGGCCAGATCCTGCACGTGCACCGGCTGGCGCAGACCATTGGCACAATGCGGCAACACAAAAAAACCGGTACGCGCAGCCAGCGCGGCGATGACGCTCAGCGTCTTGTCACGGCCGGCACCGTAGACCAGCGTCGGCCGCAGTACCGTGGCGGCGACACCACGCTCTTTGGCACGCTTGAACAGCACCTGCTCGGCTTGGCGCAGCCGACCGGCGACATCGCGCTCGGCCGGCTCAGGGGAATCCTGCTTGACGTCCACACTGGTCGAACCGAACGCCACCACCTTCGGTGCGTGCACGTCCGATGCGGCATACCAGCGCGCGAAATGGTCCAGCGGACCACAGCTGAAAACGGCGTCGAACCCCTCCTCGCCCTGCCAGGTGCCGGACAGGTCGCCGCGCTGCCAGCGCACTCCCGGCAGCGCCACCTGCGCGTGGCGTGACACCGCGGTCACCTCCCAGCCTGCGGCCAGCAAGTTGGCCAGTACGCGCTCACCGATCTGGCCACTGGCACCAAACAGCAGTGCCTTGCGCAGGCCGGTTTCAACGCGGGTGTCATTTTCCATGCCGCACAGGATAGGCGATCAATCGCGATTTGCCGCAGCAGGTAGACTCGAACCGGACAACGCCGAGCACGCCATGCCCTCTCCTGAAAGCCACTCCCACGCCGTTCCCTCCGCCATCCTGCTCGCCACCGATATGAGCGCCCGTTGCGACCGCGCATTGGCACGCGCCCTGCAGCTGGCACGGCAATGGAACGCGCGGCTGGTAGTGGCCACGGTACTCCCGGATGCCGCCATGGAAGCCGGCGCGGAACTGCCACAGGGAGCGCCGGACCCACGGGATACCGCCGAACGTCGCCTGCAACGGCTGCTGGACGGGGAAGACCACAGCGGCAGGATCGACGTCCGGGTGACGCAGGGCCATGTCGGCCGCGCCCTGCTGCGCCTGGCGGCCGAGGAGAATTGCGGCCTACTGGTCACCGGCATCGCCAGCGACATGCTGTTTGAACTGCCGGTACCCGGCTCCACCGTGCTGTGGCTGAGCCGGCATTCGCCGCTGCCGGTGCTGATCGTGCATGACCGGGTACGTGGACCGTATCGCCACCTGGCGGTGGCCAGCGATTTCTCCGACAGCGCCAACCGGGCGGCCGGCCAGGCCTTGTCGCTGCTGGGTCCGCCACTGCGGCTGTCGCTGGTGCATGCACTGGAATCCACGGGCAGCCCCCTGCTCAGCGGCGAT
>NZ_BAZI01000064.1 GCF_001310775.1 Stenotrophomonas pictorum JCM 9942 | reverse complement strand
CCGTGATGGAGGTGCTCGGCCGCCTGCAGGCGCAGGCCGCCTCGCCAGGCACGCGGCGCAGCATTGGCGACATCCGCAATGCGCTGCTCGGTCAGATCAAGGCCGACCACGGACCAGCGGCCTCACTCGCCCCACAGGATGCCGACACCCTCGACCTGCTGGGGATGCTGTACACGCAGATCCAGCGCGAAGTCCGCACCGAAGGCGCGGCCGCGGACCTGCTGACCCAGCTGCAGGTACCGGTGGTGCGGGCGGCGATCCACGACGAGGCGTTCTTCGTCCGTGACCAGCACCCCGCGCGCGAGCTGCTCAACGCGGTGGCCGAATCCGGCGCCACCTGGCTGGGCGATGACGATGGCGATCCGGTGCTGCTGCAGAAGCTCGGTGAGGCGGTCAACAAGGTCGTCACCGACTACGACGGCAACGAAGCCGTCTTCACCGAGGCCAACCAGCAGATCCAGAACCACCTGCGGACGGCCGCCCGCAAGGCCGAAGTCACCGAGCGCCGGCATGTGGAGGCGGCACGCGGCAAGGAGCGGCTGGAGGCTGCCAAGCAGCTGGCCACGCGTACCATCGACCAGCAATGTCGCAACGGCGCGGCGCCCAAATTCGTGCAGACCCTGCTGCGCCAGGCCTGGGCCGACGTATTGACCCTGACCCTGCTGCGCCAGGGCGACAACTCCGAGGAATGGCAACAGCGCCAGGTCGCCACCGCCCGCATCAGCGAAGTCACCGCCAGCCCCGCTGGCGGCGAGCCGGACGTGGTGCTGGGCAAGCAGATCGAAGAATCACTGCTGCAGGTCGGCTACCACCGCGACGAGGCTGGCGCGATCGCCCGGCGCCTGTCCACCCCGGGCGGGGAAGACGACACCACCTCCAAGACCGAGCTCAGCGCCAAACTCAAAGCCCGCGCCCGTCTGGGTGAGGGCAGCGAGCGCGACGAAGAAGAAGATCCGCGCCGCAAGCCGGTAGCCAACCGCAGCCCGGAAGAGGAAACGCATTACCGGCAGTTGCGCACGATGCCGTTCGGCACGTGGTTCGAATTCACCGTCAACCAGCAGGGTGATTCGCAGCGCCAGCGCCTGTCCTGGTACAGCCTGATCACCGACAACGTACTGTTCGTCAATCAGCGCGGGCAGAAGGTGGCCGAGCATTCGCTCGACGCCCTCGCCCGGCTGATGGCCAAGGGCCAGGTGCAGGTGGTCACCGAAGACCGCGGCCGCCTGATCGACCGCGCCTGGCAGGCAACCCTGCGCACGTTGCGCTCACTTGCCGGCGGCAGTTCCGCTGCGGAGTCCGCATGATCACCAACACCCGGCGGGCGCCGCGCCTGCAGATTCCAGCACTGATCCCGGTCTGGGACCGGATGACCGACAGCGTGATCGGCCGCCTGAGCAACGTGTCCGAAACCGGCATGCTGGTCATCGCCTCCGAACCCCTGCTGGAAGATGCCCTGTACCAGCTGCAGTTCCCCATTCCCGACGGCCGGGGCGGCGAGATCGACATCGACGTCGGCGTGCATCTGCTGTGGCGTACCCCGGCCCACACCCCGAACCACTGCTGGGCCGGCTTCCGTTTCCTGACCCTGGACAGACCCCACCGCGAACAGCTGGCGCGGTGGATCGAGGGCAACCTTCCTGCGGACTGACTGCCGAAAACGGCACAGCAGCTCGCGCGTGATTGCGGCAGAATCGTAGGCCTGTATTCCGCACCGTCGAGCGAGCCACCGCGATGAAACAGCAAGATCCAGGCGTCCTGTATTCCCACCATCTGGGCGAGCTCTCCCGCCGCGCCGATGCGGCGCTGGCACGCGGCGGTTTCGATCACCTGGTCATTCCCAGCGGTACCCTGCACTACCAGGCCTTCGACGACCGCGATTACCCGTACGCGGTCAACCCGCAGTTCAAGGCCTGGCTGCCGCTGACCCGGCTGCCCAACAGCTGGCTGATCCACACCCCCGGGAAACGCCCGACGCTGGTGTTCTATCAGCCGTTCGACTATTGGCACGCGGTTCCGGCCGCACCCAGCGGCTGGTGGGTGGAGCATTTCGATATCCACATCATCCGCAAGCCGGACCAGGCGCTGGCCTTGCTGCCCGGGGACCCGGCGCGCTGCGCCATTGTCGGTGAGCCGCAGAGCGCGCTGGGCAACTTCGTACCGAACAATCCGGAAGCGGTGATCAACCATCTGGACTGGCACCGCGGCTACAAGACCCCCTATGAAATCGCACTGATGCGCCAGGCGCAGGTGCTGGGCGTGCGTGGCCATCGTGCCGCCGAGGCCGCGTTCCGGGCCGGTGCCAGCGAGTTCGAGATCCACATGGCCTACTGCCAAGCGGTCGGCCAGGACGCCAACGACCTGCCCTACGGCAACATCATCGCGCTCAACGAACATGCCGCGGTGCTGCACTACACCGACCTGGGCCGCAGCGCACCGCAGCCGCTGCGCAGCTTCCTGATCGACGCCGGCGCTTCGGCCTGCGGCTATGCCAGCGATATCACCCGTACCTACGCGGCCGCCGGCCACGGTGAATTCCAGGCGCTGGTCGATGCGGTGGACGCGGCGCAGATCAAGATGTGCGAAGCGGTCCGCGCCGGCTTCGACTACAAGCAGCTGCATATCGATGCCCACCTGTCGCTGATGGGCATCCTCAAGGACTTCGGTGTGATCACCGTATCGCCGGAGGCTGCGCTGGCCACCGGGGTGAGCGCGGCATTCTTCCCGCACGGCATCGGCCACCTGATCGGTGCGCAGGTGCACGATGTGGCCGGCTTCGCCGCCGGCGAGCACGGCGGCCGGATCGAACGCCCGGCAGGACATCCCTACCTGCGTCTGACCCGCGTGCTGGAACCGGGCATGGTGGTGACCATCGAGCCGGGCCTGTACTTCATCGACATGCTGCTGGAAGAAGTGAAGAAAGCCGGCAACGCCGCCAGCATCAACTGGGGGCGCGTGGATTTCTTCCGTCCCTACGGCGGCGTCCGTATCGAAGACGAAGTGCTGTGTACCGAAGGCCAGGCCGACAACCTCACCCGTCCGGCATTTGCCGCCGCAGCCACGGACTGACCGGCCCGGGCCATGCAACAGAAAAGGGCGCCGATCGGCGCCCTTTTCCTTTTTCCGGCACTCGGACTCAGCGCGCCGCCATGAACGCCTCGATCTCCTCGGCACTGCGCTCCAGCGCGCCGGTGAGCACGCGATGGCCGTCACCGGTGATCAGCACATCGTCCTCGATGCGGATACCGATGCCGCGCCAGCGCGCCTCCACGCTGCGATCGTCGCTGGCAATGTAGAGCCCGGGCTCGATGGTGAACACCATGCCCGGCTCCAGCAGGCGCGACTCGCCAGCCACCCGGTAATCGCCCACGTCGTGCACATCCAGCCCCAGCCAGTGCCCGGTCTTGTGCCGGTAGAAGCGCTGGTAGTGGCGTTCGATGAGGTTCTCTTCCAGATCCCCTTTCAGCAGCCCCAGCCGCAGCAGGCCCTCGGTCAATACCTCAACCGCGGCCAGGTGCCCCTCCTCGTAGGCGATACCCGGCTGCGCCTGCTCCAGCGCGGCGGTCTGCGCCGCCAGTACCAGATCATGCAGCGCGCGCTGCTCGGGGCTGAAGCGGCCATTGAGCGGGAAAGTGCGGGTGATGTCGCTGGCATAGCGTGGTATTCGGCGCCGGCATCGATCAGCACCAGGTCGCCGTCACGACTGCCGCTGCTGTTGTCACGGTAATGCAGCACACAGGCGTTGCCGCCGGCGCCGACGATGCTGCTGTAGGCCGGACAGGCGCCATGCGCGCGGAACTCGCGCTCCAGCTCGGCCTGCAACTCGTACTCGTGGATACCCGCGCGCGCCGCCCGCATGGCCGCGCGATGGCCACGCACGCTGATGTCCGCCGCCATCTGCATCAACGCGATTTCATCGGCCGACTTGTACAGCCGCTGCTCGTGCAGCAGGTGACCCAGCTCCAGGAACTCGTGCGGCGGCTGCGCACCGTGCCGGACCTGCGAGCGCACCCGGTTGACCCAGCCGATCAGCTTCAGATCGAAGTCCGCATCACGACCGAAGTGGTAGTACACCCGCGAACGCCCTTCCAGCAGACCGGGCAGGATCTCATCCAGGTCATCGATCGGATACGCGTCATCCATGCCGTAGCGCGCCACTGCGCCCTCCTGGCCCTCGCGCGGACCATCCCAGGCCTCGCGGTCCGGGTCGCGCTCGCGGCAGAACAGGATCGTCTCGCCGTGGCGCCTGCCCGGAATCAGCACCAGCACCGACTCCGGCTCCTGGAAACCGCACAGGTACCAGAAATCCGAATCCTGACGGTACGGATGGAACGTGTCGTGGCTGCGCACCCGTTCCGGCGCGGCAGGCAATACCAGAATGGCGTCATCGCCGGCCGCCTCCATCAACTGGCGACGGCGGCGGGCGTACTCGGCGGGGGTGATCCCGGAAAGTCGCTTCATGCCGCAGCTCAGTTCAGACGCTGGCGGTGACGCGACCCCATCACGCAGTCGCCATGCAGCAGCAGCGCGGCCACGCGCACGAACTCCTCGATTTCCGCCAGCGCGTCCTCGTCTTCCTCACCGGCATCGAATTCGTCACTGGACGCCTGGGCCAGTTTGGCCAGATCCTGCAGCGCCTCTTCCCCCTCCTCGCTCAGCGCCGGGCGCTTGCCCGAGGCCAGACCGAAACCGCCCAGGAAGGCGCGGCACCACTCGAACAGCGCATCGGTACGCGCCTGCAGCGGCGCAGCGGTATCGGCCAGCACCAGTTCGAAGGCGAAATCCCGGTCTTCCAGCTGCGCCACCGTGGCCAACCGCAGCTGATCGAGCACGCTGTCCGGCTCGGGCACCGGCAAGCTGGCATCGGCCAGCACCTGGCCTAGCCACGCCGGCAGATCGGCCCCGCCGGCGGCCAGCCAGCCGCACAGCCCTCCGTGCAGTTCGGCAGGAGAGGCGCCCAGACCCAGACTCTGGCTGGCTTTGAGGATGTCGTTGACGGCAGGAAGTTCGGTCATGTCACAGGTCTGGAAAACGGATGGGGCCACGTCGCGGCAAACAACGACAGCGGCCGCACAGTGTACCAACCGCACCCCCATCACCACCTTGACCGCCCCTCACCGGCATGCCTATCGTGCACGCCATGGATTCCTTCGACCCCGCTGCCCAGTTGCAGGCCCTTGCCGTCCGCATCGAACTGCTGTTCGAGCGCAACCAGCGGCTGGCCGATGAGAATCGCAGCCTGCGCCAGCAGCAGGAACAGCTGATGACCGAACGCTCGCAGCTGTTGGCCAAGAACGAACAGGCGCGCTCGCGCGTGGAAGCGATGATCACCCGCCTCAAGTCGCTGGAGCAGCACACGTGAGCCAGAACGAACCGGTCAGTGTCCGTATTCTCGATCGCGACTACACCGTCGGCGTGGAACCGGGCGAGCGCGACAGCCTCACCGCCGCCGCGCATATGCTCGATGCGCGGATGCGCGAGATCCGCGGCAGCAACCGCATGGCCGCGGTGGATCGCGTGGCGGTGCTGGCCGCATTGAATCTGGCGCATGAAATGCAGCTGATGCGCGACGAGCTGGCCAAACAGCAGCAGCGTTTCCAGAGCACGTTGAATGATCTGAACCGTCGTCTGGACACCGCCATCGACAACGCGCGTTGATCCAGCTGAGCGGCTCAGGCAGCTGAATCCGCGACGGCTGGAAAAGGCTGCATTTGCGCCCGCAACCTCGCTATACTGGCCCTGCGTTCTCTGCCGTGAACGACGGCGTGTGCAAACATTCGCCTTGTCCCTTAATTACGACCACGGGGGCGCGACGGCGCCGGGTGTGCAAGTCCGCCTTGTAGCGGGAAGCCCGATGGTTCCCCAGCGTTCCCACTTGAACCCCGGGTTCAAGGTCGTTTCGCACGCATCGTCATGGCGGAGAATGCAATATTCCGCGGGAGCGGCATCTTCGGGTGCCGTTCCCGCTTTTCGTTGTGCCGCCCGCAACACATTTCCACTCCGCAACGGTCCCCGCCTGTCATGACAGAGCTTCGCCAGAAGCTGCGCCAGCAACTGCGCCAGCATCGCCGCGATATTCCCGCCGCCATGCGCATCGCCGCCGCCGAACGTCTGGCCGCGCGCCTGCTGTCCCTTCCATTCGCCGATGTCAGCGGCCCGGTGGCCGGCTACTGGGCAATGGATGGCGAGATCGCGCTGCACCGCTGGCAGATGCAGCTGCCAGCCCAACAGACCTATTGCCTGCCGGTGCTGCATGGCAAGCTGCTGCGCTTCGCGCCGTGGCGGCCGGGGCAGCCGCTGGTCAGCAACCGTTACGGCATTCCCGAACCGGATGTAGACCCGGCGCAGGCGCTGCCGCCGGAAGAGATGGCGCTGGTGGTGGCGCCGCTGGTCGGCTTCGACGACACGGGCCGGCGGCTGGGCATGGGGGGCGGCTGGTATGATCGCAGCTTCGCATTCCGGCAGCGCCAGGCCGCGCCGCCGTGGCTGGTGGGTGTGGGGTTTTCCGCCCAGCAGGTGCCGTCATTGCCGGTCGAGGACTGGGATGTGGCGGTGGATGCCATCTGTACCGAGCAGGCCACTCTCTACCCGGAACCGTTGAACGCATGACCGCCCGCAAGCGCTACTGGCTGATGAAGTCCGAACCGGACGCCTTTTCCATCGACGACCTGCAGCGCGTGGGCACCGAGCCGTGGAATGGCGTGCGCAACTACCAGGCGCGCAACTTCATGCGCGATGGCATGAAGGTCGGCGACGGCATCCTGTTCTACCACTCCAACACCAAGGTACCGGGCATCGTCGGCATCGCCACGGTGGCCAGCGAGGCCTACCCGGATGACACCCAGTTCGATCCCGAATCCGACTACTGCGACCCCAAGAGCACGCGCGAGCAGCCGCGCTGGATGCTGGTCGATGTCGCGTTCGAGCGCAAACTGGCGCAGGTGATCGCGCTGGACGAGATCAAGCTGCATGCCGAGGAACTGGGCGAAGGTTTTCCGCTGACCGCCAAGGGCAATCGCCTGTCGGTGTTCCCGGTCACCGCCGCACAGTGGAAGCTGCTGCTGTCGCTGGAAAAGAAGCCGGCCTGACATCCCATTGCCCGTAGGAGCGACGTCAGTCGCGATGGGACTTTCCCGGCAAAGCGCCGGTCGCGCCTGCCATCGCTCCTACCCTCCCTTTCCCCATCCACCGAGCCCACCATGTCCGAAGCCAAGCGCCTGGCCGCCGAAAAAGCCATTGAATACGTCGAAAAGGGAATGATCGTCGGAGTCGGCACCGGCTCCACCGTCGCCTATTTCATCGAGGCGCTGGCGCGCATCAAGGACCAGATCGAAGGTGCAGTCTCCAGCTCCGAGCAGAGCACCGCGCTGCTCAAGGGCCACGGCATCGAGGTGCTGGACCTGAACCACACCGGCGGTCTGTCGCTGTACGTGGACGGCGCCGACGAGTGCGACGGCAACAAGAACCTGATCAAGGGCGGTGGGGCCGCGCTGACCCGCGAGAAGATCATCGCCGAGGCCAGCAAGCAGTTCGTCTGCATCATCGACCCGAGCAAGCAGGTCAAGGTGCTGGGCAAGTTCCCGCTGCCGGTGGAAGTCATTCCGATGGCGCGCAGCCTGGTCGCCCGCGAAATCCTGGCGCTGACCGGCGGCCAGCCGGTGTGGCGCGATGGCGTGGTCACCGACAATGGCAACCTGATCCTGGACGTGCACAACCTGTCCATCACCGACCCGGTGAAGCTGGAACAGCAGCTCAACCAGATTCCCGGCGTGGTCACCGTCGGCCTGTTCGCACGGCGTCCGGCCGATGTGGTGATCATCGGCGGTGAACCGCCCCAGGTGCTGTAAGCCTGCCCACTGCCTCTGACGGCATGCAGTCGCGTGCCGTCCCGCCGCCCCACCGACTCCTCATCCCCTTCCCGGTCCCTGCCCATGTGCCTGTTACGTCTATTGCTCGCCAGCTCCCTGCTCGCTCTTGCCAGTTGCGCCAGCGCCGGAGGCACGCACTGGGTGGAGCTGGCCGGGGCCCGCTACCAGGTGGAAGTGGCCCAGGACGATGAAAGCCGCGCACGCGGGCTGATGTTCCGTGACCAGATGGATGCCGATCACGGCATGCTGTTCATCCATGACCGCGAGGAACCACAGGCGTACTGGATGAAGAACACCAAGCTGGCGCTGGACATCCTGTACTTCGACAGCGCGCGCCGGCTTGTCAGCCAGCAGCGCGATGTGCCGCCGTGCTCGGCCGGCAACGCCTGCCCGCCGTATCCAAGCTTCAAGCCGGCCCGCTACGTGCTCGAACTCAACGCCGGGCAGGCGGCCAGGCTGAAACTGGAAGACGGTGCCGAGCTGACCTTCGGTCCCGGCATCGTCCAGCCCGATTGAACCACCGCTGCATGGAAGACGGCACCACGCTTGAACCGGCGGCGCTTTGTCGCCAGTCTTGCAGCCATGTCTGAACCCCGTATCACCCTGCCGCAGTGGGACGAGCTTGCCAATCTGGGCGATGAGCTACTGCCCCTGCTGCCGACCGCGCTGCTGATCGCGCTCGACGAATACCCGCAGCTCGATGCTGCCCGGTACGACCGCATGTTGCAGGCCCATGCAGACCATCTGCACACGGAAGTGGGCGCAATCAGCGAGTGGCCGCTGAAAGTGGCGGCGATCAACCACCACCTGTTCAACGAGCTGGGCTACAGCGGCAACCACGACGAGTACTACGATCCGCGCAACAGCTATCTCAACGAGGTGGTCGCGCGCCGGCTGGGCAATCCGATCTCGCTGGCGCTGGTGCAGATCGACGTCTCGCGGCGGCTGGGCTTGCCTCTGCAAGGCATTTCCTTCCCCGGGCACTTCCTGGTGCGGCTGCCGGTGGAAGAAGGTGTGCTGATCATGGATCCCTTCAATGGCGGCCGGCCATTGAGCGTGGAGGAGCTGCGTGAGCGCGCCCGCGCCAACCTGGGCGGGGAAGTCCCGGACGATCAGGTGCTGGCGCAGATTCTGGACCCGGCACCGCACCGCGCCATATTGATGCGGATGCTGCGCAACCTGCATGGCGTGTATGTGGAGCGCCAAGAGTGGGACCGCGCCGCGCGCAGTGCCGACCGCATCCTGAAACTGGCACCGCAACAGGCCGATGCGGTCCGCGACCGCGGCCTCGCCTACCTGCAGCTGGAACACCTGGCCGGCGCCCGCACCGATCTGGCGCGCTATCTGAAGATGGAACCCGAGGCCGGCGATGCGGCCGCGATCCGCGAACGTCTGATCGATATCGGCGGCGAACGTCCGCGGCTGCACTGAAGCCACGCCGGCGGCCCGACGCAGCTGCAGCCACGCCAGGCAAGTGGGGTGGCGATCAGGCCTGGCGCATACTGCCGCCTACCGCAGGTGCCGGCCGTTCAGTCCAGCTCGACCATCTCGAAGTCGTCCTTGGTCACGCCACAATCCGGACAGGTCCAGGTATCGGGCACCTCGTCCCAGCGCGTGCCCGGCGCGATGCCCTCTTCCGGCAAGCCGTCCGCCTCGCGGTAGATGAAACCGCAGACGATACACATCCAGTCGCGCAGGGTGGAGGCCGTGGCATCGGACATCGGGGATAATCGCCGCATAGAGAAACGGCGTTGATTGTCACATTCCCTTCGCCGTACCGGTAGCCATCCATGACCCAGCTTGCCGACGCCCGTGGCGTCTACCTGATCACCCCCGACGAAACCGACAGCACGCGTCTGCTGGAGCGGGTCCGCCCGCTGCTGGCCGGCATCACCTGGCTGCAGTACCGCAACAAGGCCGTCGATGCCCCTTCCCGCCTGGCCCAGGCCACTGCGCTGCAGGCGCTGTGCGCGGCCGCCGGCGTACCGCTGATCATCAACGACGATGCCGCATTGGCCGCCCGGGTAGCGCCGCCGGCGTGCATCTGGGCGAGGACGACGGTGACATCGCCGCCGCCCGGACGATGCTTGGCCCGCAGGCGATCATCGGCGCCTCCTGCTATGACGAACTGGCACGGGCCGAGCGCGCGGTGGCGGCCGGCGCCAACTACGTCGCCTTCGGCGCCTTTTTCCCCAGCCGCAGCAAGCTGACCCCGCGCCGGGCAACGCCGGAACTGCTGCGACAAAGCGCCGCACTGGGCGTACCGCGGGTGGCCATTGGCGGTTTGACGCCGGACAATGCACCGCCCGTGGTGGACGCCGGCGCCGACCTGATCGCGGTCATCAGCGGTGTGTTCGCCGAACCCGATCCGCTGGACGCACTGCAGGCCTACCGCCGCTGCTTTGCCTGATGGCAACCGCTTTTACCGTTCCCAGGAGTTCCCAGATGAACCACGCCCAATCCCACGCCCTGTTCGCGCGCGCGCAGACGCTGCTGCCCGGCGGCGTCAACTCGCCGGTGCGCGCGTTCAAGTCGGTCGGCGGCGAGCCGTTCTTCGTGCAGCGCGCCGATGGCCCGTACCTGTACGACGTCGACAACAACCGCTACATCGACTACGTCGGCTCCTGGGGCCCGATGATCGTCGGCCACAACCATCCGGCGGTGCGTGAAGCGGTGCAGCAGGCGATCGGCAACGGCCTGTCGTTCGGTGCCCCGTGCGCGGCCGAGGTGACCATGGCCGAGACCATCACCGCGCTGGTGCCCTCCTGCGAGATGGTGCGCATGGTCAACTCCGGCACCGAGGCCACGCTGTCGGCGATCCGTCTGGCCCGTGGCGCCACCGGGCGGATGAAGATCGTCAAGTTCGAGGGCTGCTACCACGGCCACGGCGACTCGTTCCTGGTCAAGGCCGGCAGCGGCATGCTGACCCTGGGCGTGCCAACCTCGCCGGGCGTGCCGGCCGGCCTGTCCGAGCTGACCCTGACCCTGCCCTACAACGACTTCGATGCCGCCACGGCGCTGTTCGAGCAGCAGGGCAGCGAGATTGCCGGGCTGATCATCGAGCCGGTGGTCGGCAACGCCAACTGCATCCCGCCGCGTGAGGGCTACCTGCAGCATCTGCGGGCGCTGTGCACGCAGTACGGCGCGCTGCTGATCTTCGACGAGGTGATGACCGGCTTCCGCGTCGCCCTGGGCGGTGCGCAGGCGCATTACGGCATCACCCCGGACCTGACCACCTTCGGCAAGATCATCGGCGGCGGCATGCCGGTGGGCGCCTACGGTGGCCGTGCCGAACTGATGAACCAGATCGCCCCGGCCGGCCCGATCTACCAGGCCGGCACCCTCTCCGGCAACCCGGTGGCGATGGCCGCCGGCCTGGCGATGCTGGAGCTGGTCAGT
>NZ_BAZI01000063.1 GCF_001310775.1 Stenotrophomonas pictorum JCM 9942 | reverse complement strand
GGTGCGGCAGCAGCCTGGGCTTGCCACGGGGTCGCCTTGGCCGGGCTCCCCACCTTGACCTTCTGGATGCCCGACACGATGACCTGGTCGTCAGCCGCCAGTCCCGAAGAGATCAGCCAGTTGCCGCCCTGCTGGCTGTCCAGCACGACCGCCTTGCGCTCGACCTTGCCATCCTTGCCCACCACCAGCACGAAGCCGCCCTGGGTGTCGCGTTGCACGGCTTGCTGCGGGATCAGGAAGGCGTTGTTGCGCTCACCGAGGTTGGCCTTGAAGCTGACGAACGAGCCTGGCAGCAGGGTGTGGTCGGGGTTGGGCAGCTGCGCGCGCAGCGACACCGCGCCGGTGGCCGGATCGACCGTCGGCGAGGAGAAGTCCAGCGTGCCTTCGTGGGCATACGGGCTGCCGTCGGGCAGGTTGACCTGCACCGTGGTCTTGCCGTCGCCAGCCAGTGCCAGCGCGCCCTTGTCCTGGGCCGCGCGAAGCAGGCTCAGCTCATCGGCGGACATCGAGAAATTCACATACAACGGATCGATCTGGTCGACGGTGGTCAGCAAGGTGGCTTCCCCTTGGCCGACCAGCGCACCTTCGGTCACCTGCTGTTTGCCGGCCAGGCCGGCGATGGGCGCAGTGACGCGGGCGTAGCCGAGATTGATGCGAGCGCTCTGGACAGCGGCTTCAGCTGCTGCACCGCCGCGGCGCCGCTGCGCTCGGCGGCTTCGGCATTGTCCAGATCCGACTTGGAGACGAACTTCTGCGGGGCCAGTGAGCGGGCCCGGTTGGCGGTGGCGCGGGCATTGGCGTAGTTGGCACGGGCCGAGGCCAGTGCGCCTTCGGCCGAGGCCAGCGCGGCCTGCAACGGGGCCGGGTCGATCAGGAACAGGACCTGGCCTTCCTTGACGTTGCTGCCTTCCTCATAGACGCGCTTCTGCAGCACGCCGGCCACCCGGGCGCGGACGTCGGCCGAGCGGAAGGGCGACAGCCGGCCGACCAGCTCGCGCTGCAGCGGCAGGGTTTTCGGCTCGGCGGCGATGACGCCCACTTCGGGCGGTGGTGGAGCAGTCTGGGCCTGTTCTTTCTTGCAGGCCGCCAAAGAAAGCGCGGCGACGAAGGAGAGCGCAAGGGCGCGAAACGGGGCGGTCATCGGGAGGAGCTCCGGGTGTTGTTTTTATTGGGAGGAACGGCCGCTTCGGCTGGCGCGGCGAACGCGCGGAGGAAGCTGTCGATCGCGAATTCAGCCCACTGGCGCCGTTGTCGGGCATGTTCGCGGTGGGGTACATGGAAGCGCTGTCGTTCGAACTCTTGGCCGCAGATCATGCTTATTAACAGTTCGGCCATGAAATGCGGGTCGTCATGGATCAGGCGGCCATCGGCAATCTCGGTTCGCATCCATTCAGCTACGTGATCGCGCAGGGCTTCGGCACTGCCCTGGTACATGAACCGCGCTTCTTCGCGGAATTCATGGGCGCTGGCGCCGATCACCTGCGAGGTCTGGCGGTTGCGTGGCTGGTTGCGGTGTTCCAGATAACCGAGGGCGAAATCCAGCAGGATTTGCCGCAGCGGCGTCTCACGGCAGGCCGAGAGCGCGGATGTCGCGGTGGAGACATGCAGCTGCATCGCCTTGCGCAACAGGTCGCGCTTGCAGCCATAGCGGCTGTAGAGGGTCTGCTTGGAGCAGCCGGCCTGGGCGGCCACCGCGTCCATGCTCAGCCGCATGCCCTGGATGGCCAGCAGCTCGCGCACGGCGTCGAACACGCGCTGGTCGCGGGCGTCGTTGGTGCGGGTGTTGGCGTCGGAGGTCTGCACAGGGTCTGGACTATACCGTCCAGTACAGAATTAATACAGGTTTTCCGCCGTTTAGAAACCGGAGGGGACGAGGCGGAGATGCTATGGGCAAGCGACCGTTTCCGACATCGGGAAAACGTGCGGGCAAGGGCCGCGCGATGAGCGGCAAACCATTGCGGGGCGTGTGTTACGCGACTTTTTCTATGCCGCCATGCAGCAAGGCTCTTTTGGTTGCCGGAGATACAATCGCCGATTCTCCAACGAGCACCACCCAAAAGCTCCGTTATGAAATCGCAAAACAGCGCTGCCAAGTCCACCCAACCGAAACGCAAGCCGGTAGCCAAAGAGACTGTCCTGCAGGCCGGCCTGTCACTAGAACCCGTTTTTTCAGCGTTGCGGAAGCGATACCCCGTTGCCGCGCAGAGCCAGGCGGTGGCGTTCGCGTCGGCGTTCTACAAGCGGATGGAGGCGGACGAGTTTTGTCTGCACTCGGCCGAGGAGTGGGCGGTGCTTGCCGCCGACATGTTCGAGTTCGTGCGCGTGCGCAAGCCGGGCAAGGCCAACGTGCGGGCGTTCAATCCGACACTGAAGGCCGATGGCTGGGAATCGCCTCATACGGTGCTGCAGATCGTCAACGACGACATGCCGTTCCTGGTCGATACCGTGTCGCTGGCACTGGCCGAGCAGGGCATCGGCGTGCATGTGCTGGGGCATCCGGTGATCGTGCTGGCCCGTGACAAGGCCGGAAAACTCTCCGGAGTGGGCGAGGGCGCGGCGGAGTCGGTGATGCTGCTGGAAATCGACCGGCAGCCCGCCGCCGGGCTGGAGGCGGTAGCCAAGCGCATCAGTGCGGTGCTCGAGGACGTGCGCGCGATCGTCAAAGACTGGAAGCCGATGCGTGACCAGGCGCTGGCACTGGCCGGGGATCTGGGCAAGCGCGCCTTGCCGGTCAGCAAGGCCTCGCGCCTTGAGGCGCAGGAGTTCCTGCGCTGGGCCGCCGACAACCACTTCACCTTCTTCGGCTACCGCGAGTACAAGGTCGAAAAGCAGGGCCGCGAAGAGGTGCTGGTCGCGCAGAAGGGTACCGGTCTGGGCCTGATGCGCGGCTCGGACGGGTCGGTCGCACGGCCGGTCAAGGGCCTGGCGGCACAGGGCCTGAACACCACCAGTGGCCTGACCGATGCATTGATCCTGACCAAGACCAACGCCCGTTCGCGGATCCACCGCGGCGGCTATATGGACTACATCGGCGTCCTGGAGTTCGATGCCAAGGGCAGGATCATCGGCGAGCAGCGCTTCCTGGGTCTGTTCACTTCCAGCGCCTACAGCCGGCGTCCGTGGGAAATCCCGCTGGTGCGCCTGCGCTATGAGAACGTGATGCAGCGTGCGGGGCTGAGTGCCTCCAGCCACAGCGGCAAGGCGCTGCGCCACATCATCGAATCGCTGCCGCGCGAAGAGCTGTTCCAGTGCAGCGAAGACGAACTTTTCAACGTGGCGATGGGCGTGCTGGGTCTTCAGGAGCGCGTGCGCAGTCGCATGTTCCTGCGCCGCGACAAGTTCAGCCGTTTCATCTCCGCGCTGGTGTTCCTGCCGCGTGAACGGTTCAATACGGATGTGCGTCTGCGTATCGAGGCCATGTTGCGCGAAGCGCTGCAGGGCGAGTACGTCGACTCCCACGTGGTGCTGGGGGATTCTCCGCTGGCACAGGTACATCTCATCGTCCGGCCCAAGGCCGGTGGAAGTCTGGAGCCGGATACCGGCGATTTGGAGAAGCGTTTGGCTAATGTATTGCGCAACTGGCAGGACGATCTGCGTGAAGCACTGATCGCCCGTCACGGGGAAACCGAGGGGCTGCGCATCGCCTCGCGTATCGGCAAGGCACTGCCGGCGGGGTATATCGAAGATTCCAGTGCTGAAATCGCGGCGGCCGACGTGGCCCAGCTCGACGCACTGACCGGTCCTGACGATCTGCGCCTGAACCTGCACGCGCTGCGCCGTGATGGCGTGGACGGTCTGCGACTGAAGCTCTACCGCCAGCTCAAGGACATTCCGTTGTCCGACGTGCTGCCGATGATGGAAAACATGGGCCTGCGGGTCATGGCCGAGCGGCCGTACCGGCTGATGGTCGACAACGCGCCGGTCTACGTGCAGGACTTCGAGGTCGAATCACTGCTGGCCGGTATCGACGTGGCGGCGGCCAATCCCACCTTCTGCGAGGCGTTCGCGAAGGTATGGCATGGCGAGGCCGAGAACGACGGTTTCAACCGGCTGGTGCTGGGCGCCGGTCTGGACTGGCGCCAGGTGTCGATGCTGCGCGGCTATTGCAAGTACCTGCTGCAGATCGGCGTGCCGTTCTCGCAGGCCTATGTGGAAGGCACCTTCAACCGCTATCCGCTGCTGGCACGGCTGATCGTGGAGCTGTTCGAAGCCCGCTTCGAGCCGGCCCCGTCCACCGACAAGGCGGTGCTGGACGCACAGCTGGCCCAGCTCAAGGCGCTGACCGGTGACGACGCCGCCACCCTCAAGCTGCTCGAGGGCGTGGTCAAGGCACGCAAGGGCAAGCGCGATGCGCGCATGGCGGTTGTCCATGACGCGCTGATCAAACTGCTCGATGGCGTCTCCAGCCTGGATGAGGACCGCATCCTGCGCAGCTTCATCGGCGTGATCGAAGCCACGCTGCGCACCAGCTACTTCATGCCGCGCAAGGACGGCGTGCGCGCCGACGGTGGCCCGGCCGACTACATCAGCTTCAAGTTCGACGCCGCCAAGGTGCCGGACCTGCCCAAGCCGCGCCCGTACCGCGAGATCTTCGTCTGCGGCCCGCGCGTGGAAGGCACCCATCTGCGCTTCGGCCCGGTGGCCCGTGGCGGCCTGCGCTGGTCGGATCGTCGCGAAGACTTCCGCACCGAAGTGCTGGGTCTGGTCAAGGCACAGATGGTGAAGAACACCGTGATCGTGCCGGTCGGCTCCAAGGGCGGCTTCTTCGCCAAGCAGCTGCCGGACCCGGCGGTCGATCGTGACGCCTGGTTCGCCGAAGGCGTGGCCTGCTACAAGCGCTTCATCAACGGCCTGCTGGATATCACCGACAACATCGTCGACGACAAGGTCGTGCCGCCGGTGGGTGTGGTGCGGCACGACCAGGACGATCCGTACCTGGTGGTGGCGGCCGACAAGGGCACCGCGACGTTCTCCGACACCGCCAACGGCATCGCCCGTGCGCACGGGTTCTGGCTGGACGACGCCTTCGCTTCGGGTGGTTCGGTCGGTTACGACCACAAGGGCATGGGCATCACCGCGCGCGGTGCGTGGGAGTCGGTCAAGCGCCACTTCCGTGCGCTGGGCCGCGACTGCCAGAAGCAGGATTTCACCGTGGTCGGCATCGGCGACATGTCCGGCGACGTGTTCGGCAACGGCATGCTGCTGTCCGAGCACATCCGCCTGGTCTGTGCGTTCGACCACCGCCACATCTTCCTGGACCCGAACCCGGTGGCGGCGACGTCCTTCAAGGAACGCGCGCGCATGTTCAAGGTGCCGCGTTCGAGCTGGGCGGACTATGACAGCAAGCTGATCAGCAAGGGCGGTGGCATCTACCCGCGTTCGCTCAAGTCGATCGAGATCACTCCGGAAGTGCGCGAGGCGCTGGGCATCGACGCCGGTATCAAGGCGATGACCCCGACCGAGCTGATCAGCGCCGCGCTGCGGGCGCCGGTGGATCTGGTGTGGAATGGCGGCATCGGCACCTACGTCAAATCCGCGACCGAGACCCATGCCGATGTCGGCGACCGCGCCAACAACGGGCTGCGCGTCAACGGCGGCGAGCTGCGCTGCAAGATCGTGGGCGAGGGCGGCAACCTGGGCATGACCCAGCTCGGCCGCATCGATGCCGCGCAGGCCGGCGTACTGCTCAACACCGACTTCATCGACAACTCGGCCGGTGTCGACACCTCCGACCACGAAGTCAACATCAAGATCCTGCTCAACGACGTGGTGCGCGCCGGGAAGCTCAGCGTCGACCAGCGCAACAAGCTGCTGGCGTCGATGACCGGCGAGGTGGCCGAGCTGGTGCTGATGGACAACTACCGTCAGAACCAGGCGCTGAGCGTGATGGAGCGCATGAGCACCACCCGTCTGGGCTCCAAGCAGCACTTCATCCGCACGCTGGAGAAACAGGGCCTGCTCGATCGACAGATCGAGTTCCTGCCCTCCGATGCGGAGCTGTCGGCACGCAAGCTGCGCGGCCAGGGCCTGACCCGTCCGGAGCTGGCGATCCTGCTGTCGTATTCGAAGATGGTCGCGTTCCAGCAGCTGCTGGACTCGGACATCCCCGAAGATCCGTACCTGTCCAAGGAGCTGCTGCGCTATTTCCCGCAGCCGCTGCAGAAGAAGTACGCCGACGCGATGGAGCGTCACCGCCTGAAGCGCGAAATCATCGCCACGGCGGTGACCAACCAGACCATAAACCGCATGGGCGCGACGTTCCTGATGCGGATGCAGGAGGACACCGGCCGCAGCATCGCCGAGGTCGCCAAGGCCTACACCATCAGCCGAGAGACGCTCGATGCCCGCGCGTTGTGGGCGCAGATCGACGCGCTCGACGGCACGCTACCTGAAGCGGTGCAGGTCGATGCGCTGGAAGTGATCTGGAAGCTGCAGCGCTCGTTCGTGCGCTGGCTGCTGTCGCGTCCGGGCGCCATGCCGGGTATCACCGCGGCGGTGGAGCGCTACCAGGCCGCGTTCAACGATATCCGCGTCGCCTCGGGCGTGTTGCCCGACTCGCAGCGCCCGGCGTATGAGGCCAGCGTCCAGGAATGGAAGCGGAAGGGGCTGCCGGCGGCACTGGCGCAGCAGCTGTCGGAACTGCAGTTCCTGGAGCCGGCGTTCGACATCATCGAACTGGCACGCACCCGCAAGCTCAAGCCGGTGGAGGTGTCCAAGGTGCACTTCCGTCTGGGTGAAGCCCTGCAGATGCCGTGGCTGTTCGAGCAGATCGACGCGTTGGAGGTCAACGGCCGCTGGCATGCGGTGGCCCGGGGCGTGCTGCGCGACGAACTGGCCGCACACCAGTGCAGCCTGGCCGGCCAGGTGCTGTCCATGCGCGGCACCGGTGCCGAGGCCAAGGTTGCCGCGTGGCTCAAGCGCGATGACAGCGGCCTGCGCTTCACGCTGGGTATGCTGGCCGAACTGGCCGAGCAGAAGACGCTGGACTACCCGACCGTGTCGGTGGCGGTGCAGCGTCTGGGCCAGTTGGCCGCGCCACGGCGCCTGAGACCGGACGGGTGCCCCGGCCTCCCGGGACACCCGTTTGCCGCGATAAAGGAAACGACAGCCCCGCCCTTGCCGGGGCTGTCGTCTTTCCGGCCGCAAGGTATGCTCGGCACCTGCGTTGGAGCCGACGATGACTGTTTCCCCCCGTATCGCTTTTCTCGCCAGCAACACCGCGCAGGCCCAGACGGCACGTGCCGCGCTGGTCGCGCGCTATGGTGATTTCGATCCCGATGATGCCGACGTGCTGTGTCCGTTGGGCGGCGACGGGTTCATGCTGCAGACCCTGCACCGCCACGGTGGCATGGGCAAACCGGTGTTCGGCATGAAGCTGGGAACGGTCGGTTTCCTGATGAACCAGCACCGCGATGACGAGCTGATGGACCGGCTGGCGATGGCCGAGCCGGCGCACCTGCGCCCGCTGGAGATGATCGCGCAGACCGAATCGGGCACCACCACCGGCTCGCTGGCCTACAACGATGTGTCGATGCTGCGGCAGACTCGGCAGGCGGCGCATATCGGTATCGACCTCAACGGCCAGGAACGGGTGGCCGAGCTGATCTGCGATGGCGTGCTGGTCTCCACCCCGGCTGGCAGCACCGCCTACAACTACTCGGCGCACGGGCCGATCCTGCCGCTGGGCTCCAACACCATCGCCCTGACGCCGCTGGCACCATATCGTCCGCGCCGCTGGCGGGGCGCGATCCTCAAGGCCGATACCGAGGTGCGCTTCCGCGTGCTCGATCCGTACAAGCGGCCGGTCAGCGTCACCGCCGATTCGCATGAGACCCGCGACGTGGTGGAAGTGACCATCCGCGAGTCGCGCGAGCGCCAGGTGACCTTGCTGTTCGACCCGGAACACAACCTGGAAGAACGCATCCTCAGCGAGCAGTTCATGTTTTGACGGCACGCCCGTCATGGCCGCGCTGGCCACGCACCGGGACGTCCCGGCCAGATGGTTCAATTGATTCGGAAAAAAGCAGCATATGGGCGACAACTCACCAAGACTTCTCACCGTGGCCGTGACCTCGCGGGCGCTGTTCGATCTGGAGGAGGGGCATGCGCTGTTCGAGCGCGACGGGCTGGAAGCCTATGCGGCCTACCAGCGCGAACACGAGGACGATGTGCTCAAGCCCGGCGTGGCGTTTCCGGTGGTACGCAAGCTGCTGTCCTTGAATGCCGGCGTACCGGGCGAGACGCCGCGGGTGGAAGTGATCCTGCTTTCGCGCAACTCCGCCGACACGGGCCTGCGCATCTTCAATTCGATCCAGCACTACGGGCTGGATATCGTGCGCGCCACCTTCACCGCCGGCGAGCCGACCTGGCCCTACGCCAAACCGTTCGGTACCGACCTGTTCCTGTCGGCCAATCCCGAGTCGGTACGGCGGGCGCTGGTGCATGGCATCGCCGCCGCCACCATCCTGCCCAAGGCGCCGGGCGAGACCCTGGCCGCCGCCCACGAACCGCTGGATACCGGCCGTTGTCCTGCGCAGCTGCGTATCGCCTTCGACGGGGATGCGGTGATCTTCGGCGATGAGAGCGAGCGCATCTCGCGCGAGCAGGGCGTGGAGGCATTCGGCCGGCACGAGCAGGAGCGCGCACACGAGCCGCTCAGTGGTGGCCCGTTCCGCAATTTCCTGGCCGCCCTGCACGCGCTGCAGGCGGCCTTCCCGGCAGGCGAGAATGCGCCGATCCGCACCGCGCTGGTCACCGCGCGTTCGGCACCGGCCCATGAGCGGGTGATCCGCACCCTGCGCGAATGGGGCGTGCGTCTGGATGAGGCCCTGTTCCTCGGGGGCCGGCACAAGGGCCCGTTCCTGGAACCTTCGGCGCCGACATTTTTTTCGACGATTCGCAGCACAACATCGACAGTGCCAGGCAGCATGTCGCTGCCGGTCATGTGCCGCACGGTGTAGCCAACGCAGGCTGATTTCCCGGGGTTTTTGACGGTTTTCCGCCGTCCCGCATTTGCGGGGCGGCGTGATGTCCATGTTAGGATGGGGCGGCTTTTGCGAGTATCCCCTTGCGGCGTCGCGCCGCGCATCGATCTGCAGTACCGCGGCAGATTCCACTCGCATCGCACCCACCTGGTATCCAACGGGGCGGGGCTTGTTCCCGATCGGCGACGTTTGCGTTCCGCCATTCCCGTTGCGACGTGACTGCCAATGGCAGTTGCCGGGTATTCGCGCGCCACGCGGGTCTGGACAGCTGTCTCCTGCGTGGCGCTTCATATGCGCCCTTGCGCAGTACTGCATCGCCTTGTCGATGCGGCCGCTACACAGGAGAAAAAACCGAATGACCATGCGTATCGCCATTCTTGGCGCCGGCCCCAGTGGTCTGGCCCAACTTCGTGCGTTCGAATCAGCCCGCAGCCGGCGCGGAGGTGCCCGAGATCGTCTGTTATGAAAAACAGTCCGACCTTGGCGGAATGTGGAACTACACGTGGCGCACCGGCTTGGACGCCTATGGAGAACCGGTGCACGGCAGCATGTACCGCTACCTGTGGTCCAACGGACCGAAGGAAGCGCTGGAGTTCGCCGACTACAGTTTCGAGGAGCACTTCGGCCGGCCCATCGCCTCCTATCCGCCGCGTGCGGTGCTGCGCGACTACATCATGGGGCGCATCGAGAAGAGCGGCGTGCGCGACCAGATCCGCTTCAACATGGCCGTGCAGTGGGTGGATTACAACCAGGACACCGGCCTGTTCACCGTCACCGTGCGTGACCTGAAGAAGGACGAGCTGGTCACCGAACAGTTCGACCGGGTGATCGTGGCCACGGGCCATTTCTCCACGCCCAATGCGCCGTTCTTCGAAGGTCTGGAACGCTTTCCGGGCCGGGTACTGCATGCCCATGACTTCCGTGATGCCTGCGAGTTCAGCGGCAAGGACCTGCTGCTGGTCGGCAGCAGCTACTCGGCGGAAGACATTGGCACGCAGTGCTACAAGTACGGCGCCAGGTCGGTCACCTTCAGCTACCGCAGCGCGCCGATGGGCTATGACTGGCCCGAGACCTTCGAGGAACGGCCGCTGTTGCTGCGGCTGGAAGACGATATCGCGCACTTTGCCGACGGCAGCTCGCGCAAGGTCGATGCGATCGTGCTGTGCACCGGCTACCAGCATCACTTTCCGTTCCTGCCGGACGAATTGACCCTGCGCACGCGCAACCGCCTGTATCCGGGCGACCTGTACAAGGGCGTGTTCTGGATCGACAACCCCAAGCTGGTCTACCTGGGCATGCAGGACCAGTACTACACCTTCAACATGTTCGACGCGCAGGCCTGGTATGTGCGCGACGAGATCCTCGGCCGGGTGACCTTGCCTGATGCGGCGGCGATGCGTGCCGACAGCGAAGCCTGGCTGGCGCGCGAGGAAGCCACCACCTCGGTGGAGGAGGACATCGATTTCCAGACCGCCTACGTGCGGGACCTGCTCGATGCCACCGACTACCCGGACTTCAATGTCGAAGCGGTCGCCGCGCTGTTCAAGGAGTGGAAGCACGACAAGCAGGCCGACATCCTCGGCTATCGAAACCGCAGCTACCGCTCGGTGTTGACCGGCACGCTGGCGCCACCGCACCACACCCCGTGGATGGAGGCGATGGACGATTCGCTGGAAGCCTTCCTGGCCGACCGTGAAGTGCCGCAGGTGCGCCGGATCGCCTGAACCCCACAGGCGCCGGGATCAGCCCGGCGCCTGGTCCAGCGGCAGGAGGATGTTGCTCAGTCGCCACTGCAGCCCGTCGCGCGACAGCACGAACACGATGGCGCGTCCGTCGCGGGTCTGCGTGGTGGCGGTGAAACGCGAGAACGATTCGTAGCGGTGATGCGCGCCCTGCAACGGTCTGGCCGGGGTAGGCGGCGCCCAGGTGTCGCCACCGGCCGTGTCGCCGGTCGCCCGTTTCCACACGTCCTGGCCCTGGAGCAGGGCGCCGATACCGGCCGGTGTGACCAGCGTATCGACCCCGGCGCCGGCCAGATCGCCGGCCACGCCCAGTGCCACCGCGCCCAGCAGGCTCGATTGCAGCTCCGGTCCGCCGCGGCGGACCACATAGTCGCTCAGCTGCGCTTTCAGGTTGGCCCGCAGTGCCGGGAAATCCACGTAGCGCGAGAGCTGTGCGGTATCCCGCTTCTCGATCGCCTCGCTGATGCCGTGGATCGCCAGGTAGGGGCCGGCGGCGACATAACCGCCGATGGCCACGAGCAGGACCAGGAGTATCGCCAGCAGCACCTTGTTCATCGCCCAGCCTCCTTATCGGTTGCCGCAAGCGTGCCGCAAAACCGCACCGGATGCGTGAAGCGCACCGTCGGGCGGGGTGG
>NZ_BAZI01000062.1 GCF_001310775.1 Stenotrophomonas pictorum JCM 9942 | reverse complement strand
CGCCGGAGTTCGTCCCCGAAGTCGGCGCCGAAGGCTGGCAGCGTGAGCAATCCGCCCGTGGCTGGGGCTACGCGCCGCTGCGCGCCTCGCTGGCGCTGTTCGACGAGGCCGGTATGCCGGCCCTGCGCGAGAAGTCGCTCAAGCTCACCGGCTATCTGGGAAACGATGGTGCGCGCGCGTCTGGACGGCGTGCTGCAGATCATCACCCCGACCGAGCCGGAGCGTCACGGCTGCCAGCTGTCGCTGCGCGTGGCCGGCGGACGCGAACAGGGCCGCTCGCTGTTCGAGTACCTGCAGTCGGTCGGCGTGCTCGGCGACTGGCGCGAGCCGGACGTGATCCGCATCTCGCCCACCCCGATGTACAACCGCTACCGCGATGTCTACCGTTTCATCGAAGAAGTGGAAACCTGGGCCGGTGTATGACCCGACGGAACCCCACGACTTGACCACTACCGCCCCACGCGGCCTCACCATCATCGGCGCCGGTCTGGCCGGCTCCCTGCTCGCCATCCTGCTGGCCCGCCAGGCTGGCGCATCACCGTGTACGAGCGCCGCGGCGATCCGCGCATCGCCGACTACGAGTCCGGTCGCTCGATCAACCTGGCATTGGCCGAACGCGGCCGCAATGCGCTGCGCCAGGCCGGCGTGGAAGAGGCGGTCATGGCCAAGGCGGTGATGATGCGTGGACGCATGGTGCATCCGCGTCACGGCACGCCGGAGTTGCAGCGCTACGGCCGTGATGACAGCGAGGTGATCTGGTCGGTACACCGTGCCGAACTTAACGTCACCCTGCTGCAGCTGGCCGAAGCGGCCGGCGCGCGGTTCCACTTCCACCGTCGCCTGCACACCGTGGATTTCGATGCCGGCTACGCCCGCTTTATCGACGACCGCGACGATTCCCCCCACGACACCCACTTCGACACACCGCTGGTCGGCGCCGATGGCGCCGGCTCGGCGCTGCGTGCGGCGATGAACCGCAAGTCGCCGCTGGGCGAGCGCACCGAGTTCCTCGACCACTCCTATAAGGAGCTGGAAATCCCGCCGCATGCCGACGGCCGCTTCCAGATCGAAGCCAATGCGCTGCATATCTGGCCGCGCGGACGCTATATGTGCATCGCCCTGCCCAATGACGAAGGCACCTTCACCGTCACCCTGTTCCTGCCCAACGACGGTGAGCCCAGCTTCGCCAACGTGCGCAGCGGCGCCGAGGCGCAGGCGTTGTTCGAGCGCGAGTTCGCCGACGCGGTGCCGCTGATTCCGGATCTGCGCCGCGACTGGGAACAGCACCCGCCCGGCCTGCTCGGCACCCTGTACCTGGATCGCTGGCATCAGGGCGGCAAAGCGGTGCTGATCGGCGATGCAGCCCATGCCATGGTGCCGTTCCACGGCCAGGGTATGAACTGCGCGTTCGAGGACTGCGTGTTCCTGGCCGACGCGCTGGCCGCCAACGCCGATCCCGCACAGGCCTTCGCCCTGTTCGAGCGCGAACGCAAGCCCAACGCCGCGGCGATCCAGCAGATGGCGCTGGACAACTACATCGAGATGCGCGACCAGGTGGCCGATCCTGCCTTCCTGCTGCAACGCGAACTGGAACAGGCGCTGCAGGCGCGCTGGCCCACCCGCTTCGTGCCGCATTACACGATGGTCACCTTCCTGCACACGCCCTATGCCGTGGCGCTGGAACGCACCCGCATCCAGCAGCGCATCCTGGCCGAGGCCACCGCCGGCCACACCACGCTGGCGCGGATGGACTGGGCCGCACTGGAACGGATCGTCCACGCGCAGCTGCCGGTACTGGCAGGGGCGCACTGATGGCCTGTCCCTGCACCGTTCCGCACGCGGATGAACGATGCCGTCACCACGGCTGACGCACGCCACTAGCCGCCGGTAAAGACCCCCATGCCCGACACTTTCCTCTTCTACGACCTCGAAACCTTCGGCCAGGACCCGCGCCGTACCCGCATCGCCCAGTTCGCGGCGGTGCGCACCAACGTCGAGCTGGACGTGGTCGACGAGCCGGTCAGCTTCTACGTCAAGCCGGCCGACGACCTGCTGCCCTCGCCCATCGCCACGCTGATCACCGGCATCACCCCGCAGCATGCCCTGGCCGAAGGCGTCAGCGAGGCCGAGGCCTTCGCCCGGATCAGCGACCTGATGGCACGGCCGCAGACCTGCACGCTGGGCTACAACACGTTGCGCTTTGACGACGAGTTCGTCCGCTACGGGCTGTTCCGCAACTTCTTTGATCCCTACGAGCGCGAGTGGCGCGGCGGCAACTCGCGCTGGGACCTGCTGGACATGCTGCGGCTGGTACACGCACTGCGCCCGGAGGGCATCCAGTGGCCGCAGCGCGAGGATGGCGCCACCTCGTTCAAGCTCGAACACCTAGCCATCGCCAACGATGTCCGCGAAGGCGACGCGCACGAGGCGCTGTCCGACGTCTACGCCACCATCGGCATGGCGCGCCGCTTCAAACAGGCCCAGCCGCGCATGTGGGACTACGCGCTGAAGCTGCGCGACAAGCGCTTCGTTGGCAGCCTGCTGGACGTGGTGGCGATGAACCCCGTGCTGCACATCTCCATGCGCTACCCGGCCAGCCGGCTGTGCGCCGCGCCGGTGCTGCCACTGACCCGCCATCCGCACATCAGCAACCGGGTGATCGTGTTCGATCTGGAAGGTGACGTGCAGCAGCTGCTGGACCTGTCGGCCGAGGAGATTGCCGCGCGCCTGTACACCCGCGCCGCCGATCTGCCCGAAGGCCAGCAGCGGGTGCCGTTGAAGGAAGTGCATCTGAACAAGGTGCCGGCGCTGGTGGCCTGGAACCACCTGCGCGCGCCCGACTTCGAGCGCCTGGCTATCGATCCGGCCGCCATCGCGGCCAAGGTCGAACAGCTGCGCGCGCTCGGCCCGGAACTGGCCGAGAAGGTGCGCTGCGTGTTCGCCGGCGAGCGCGCGGCCGGCCCGGTCGATGCCGACGCCTCGCTCTACGACGGCTTCCTGGCCGAGGGTGACAAGGCGCTGATGCCCAAGGTGCGCACCGCTCCGCCCGAAGCGCTGGCCGAACTGGAAGGCCGCTTCCGCGATCCACGCCTGCCCGAGCTGCTGTTCCGCTATCGCGCCCGCAACCACCCGCAGACGCTGCATGGTGAAGACCGCGCCCGTTGGGACGACTACCGCCGCCTGCGCCTGTTCGATGAAGCCGCCCGCCTGGGCGAGCAGACCCTGCCGCAGCACTTCGCGCAGATCGAGCAGCTGCGCGCCGAATACCACGACCACCCCGAGCACCTCGCCCTGCTGGAGCATCTGCAGCACTGGGGCCAGCACCTGCAGCAATCGCTATGACCGCCTATTTTTCCGATGCCAGTTTCAAATTCCTGCGTGGGCTGGCCGCGCACAACGACAAGACCTGGTTCAACGACCACAAGGCGCAGTACGAAGCGCACGTGCGCCAGCCGTTCCTGCGCCTGATCGCCGACCTGCAGCCGGATATCGAGGCGATCAGCCCGCATTTCCGCGCCGATTCGCGCACCGTGGGCGGCTCGCTGTACCGCATCCAGCGCGACGCGCGCTTCTCCCACGACAAATCGCCCTACAAGACCTGGCAGGGCGCGCGCTTCTATCACGAGCGCCGCCGCCTGCAGATCGTGCCGCTGTTCTACCTGCACCTGCAGCCGGACAACTGCTTCCTCGGCGGCGGCCTGTGGCACCCGGAGCCGGAAAGCATGCGCAAGGTGCGGCAGTTCATTTTCGACAATCCGGCCAGCTGGGAACGCGCCGTACGCGATCCGGCCATCGTCCGCCGCTTTGCGATGGAAACCGACGAGAAGCTGCAGCGGCCGCCGCGCGGCTACCCGGCCGACCACCCGCACATCGAAGATCTGAAACAGCGCAACTGGGTGTATTCGCGCCCGCTGACCGATGCCCAGATGTGCAGCCCGCAGCTGCGCCAGACCCTGGTCAAGGACTACGCCACGCTGGCACCGTTCATCGATTACCTGTGCGCGGCGCTGGATCTGGAGTTCTGAGCGGAACCGGCTTCACACCACCTGCCGCACTTTGCGGCACGCTTGCCGGTATCACCCGACAGGAGGATGCCGCCATGACCGCCATCCATCACCAGCTCTGGATCGATGCCCCCCTGTCCACCGTCTACGCCGGACTGGCCACCGCCGAGGGACTGGGCCAGTGGTGGATCGCGCACCAGCAATCGGTGATCGACGGCGACACCCTCCTCAGCCACAACCCCGGCGGCGGTCATGGCGTGGTCGCGATGAAGGTGCTGGAGACCCTCCCCGGGCAACGGGTGCGCTGGGAGGTGATCAGCCACCACCCCCGCCAGAGCCCCGCCTCGGCCTGGTCCGGTACCGAGATCCGTTTCGAGCTCTCCCGCCGCGCCAGCCCCGGCGCCTGGCGCGGCCTGCCCCACGAAGGCGAACCGATGACCGTGCTGGAGTTCCACCACCTCGGCTGGGACCCGCACAGCGAATACCTCGGCTTCTGCAGCCAGGCCTGGGCCGAAACCCTGGTCCTGCTGCGCCGCTGGGCCGAAGCCCGCACCCCGGGCCATCACTGAGCCGCCCCCTGCCGCGGGTCCCGGAAGTGGGCACCGCATGACCGCGCCGGTGCCTGCGACACTTGGTCGCACGCTTTCATATCAATGACATAGCGCTCTTTCGGGGTTGGATGCGGCCGGCGCCGGTGAATCGGCTGCGGGCACTGGACTAGACTTTCCATGTGAACCGTTCATCCACCCTGTTCCGATTTATCGGCCGGCTTGGCTTGCTCGCCGGGCTGCTGATGGCGCTCGCGCCGTCGGCCAGCAGGGTGTTGTCCGGTACCGGGCCGCAGGTACTGCCCGGCTGGACGGAACTTTGCACCTCCACCGGCATGCACTGGGTAGACACCGGCGCGCCATCCCCCTCGCAGACGCCGTTTTCCGAGGGTCCCCATGCGGCGATGGGAGAGGACTGTTCCTATTGCCGTCTGGTCGATCTGCTCCTGCCGGTCATCCTGTTCCTGGGCTTGGTGCTGCCGCGTGCTGCGGCTGCCCGGCTGACGGGGCAGCCTGATCCGCCGCTGCGCCTGTGGCAGAACCTGCGCGGCCTGGGCAGCCGGGGTCCTCCCGTCCTCCTCTGATCCACAAGCGGTATTCCTGCGCGACGCCCCGGGTGTCGCCTCACTTGTGTTTTGGAGTTCCCATGTCCCATCCAGTCCGCCCGGCGCCGCGCGCGTCGTGGCTGTCCCTTGCCATTGCCTCGGCCCTGGCCTCGCCGTTCGGTGTACAGGCCGCCGCGCCTGATCCGGTCGATTTTGAGGCCGTGGTCGTGACCGCGTCCCCCGTCTCCCCACTGACCTATGAAACAGACCCGAAACTGCCCCGCCAGCCGGTGCCCGCCAGTGATGGCGCCGACTACCTGAAAACCATTCCCGGCTTCAGTGCCGTGCGCAACGGCGGCACCAATGGCGATCCGGTATTGCGCGGCATGTTCGGTTCGCGGCTGAACCTGCTGACCAACGACGGCAGCATGCCGGGGGCGTGCCCGGCCCGGATGGACAATCCGATGTCCTATGTCTCGCCCGAGACCTACGACAGGCTGGTCGTCATCAAGGGCCCGCAGACGGTGCGCTGGGGGCCGGGCGCGTCCGCGGGCACGGTGCGCTTTGAACGGCGGACCCCGCGCTTCGACACGCCCGGTATCGATCTGACCGGAAGCCTGCTCGGTGGTTCGTTCGGCCGCAACGACCAGGTGCTCGATGCCACCGCGGGTATGCCGGTGGGCTATGCCCGGCTCAGCGCCAACCGTTCCGAGTCGGACGACTACAGGGACGGTTCCGGCGACGTCGTGCCCTCGTCATGGAAGAAGTGGAACACCGACCTCGCTCTGGGCTGGACGCCCGACGCTGACACGCTGCTGGAGTTCAATGCCGGCGTTGGCGACGGCAGCGCCCGCTACGCCGGGCGGGGCATGGACGGCGCGCAGTTCAAGCGCCAGAGCTACAGCCTGCGGTTCGAGAAGTCCAACCTGCCCGGCAGCCTGGAGCGCGTGGAAGCCAGTGTGTTCGCCAACTATGCCGACCACGTGATGGACAACTACACCCTGCGCACGCCAAACCCGATGAGCTCGATGCCGATGCCGATGGTCGCCCAGGTGGACCGCAGGACCCTGGGCGGACGCAACGCCTGGACCTGGGCAACCGGGGGACTGGAGCTGACAGCGGGCATCGATGGGCAACAGAGCCGGCACCGCGAACGTGGCGGCATGGGACGCAACGCCCACCTCGCGATGCCGTGGGTGACCGATGCGAACTTCCAGAACGCTGGTCTGTTTGCCGAGGCGACATGGACGCTCTCCGCCGCCCGGCGTCTGGTGTCGGGCGCCCGCGCGGACCGCGCCGAAGTGACCGACAAGCGGACGGTCGCAGATGATGGGTAGGCCCAATCCCACCGCCGGCCTCCGCCGCAAGGAGACGCTGCCGGCCGCCTTCATGCGGTTCGAACAGGACACCACCTCCACGCGGGGGACCTGGTACGCCGGCCTTGGCCACACCGCGCGCATGCCCGACTACTGGGAGCTGTTCTCGCCCGACCGGGGGCCGATGGGCGCGGTGAATGCCTTCGCCGGCATCCACCCGGAAAAGACCACGCAGCTGGATGTCGGCCTGCAGTACCGTGCCCCGACGTTCGATGCGTGGGTATCGGCGTATGCCGGCCGCATCCAGGACTACATCATCTTCGCGTACATGGAGGGCGGAATGATGGGAATGATGTCCTCGGCCGCCAACGTGGATGCGGACATCCGCGGCGGCGAGGCCGGTGTCGAGTTCCGCCCCGCACCCCACTGGAAGCTGGGCGGCACGCTGGCCTACGCCTGGGGCGAGAACCGTGCCTCGGGTGATGCATTGCCGCAGATGCCGCCACTGGAGGCCCGCCTGAGCGCCGGCTACGACAACCGGCGCTGGAATGCCGGCGTCCTGGTTCGCGCCGTGTCCAGGCAGACGCGCGTGGCACTCAACCAGGGCACGGTGGTCGGACGCGATATCGGTCCCAGTGCGGGGTTTGCGACACTGGCGCTCAATGGTGGCTATCGCTTCACCGACCGCGTGCAGCTGACCGCCGGTGTCGACAATCTGTTCGACCGGGCCTACAGCGAACACCTGAATCTGTCGGGCAGTGCCGACTTCGGCTATCCGGCCGATCCGCTGAGGTTCAACGAGCCTGGCCGTTCCGCGTGGGTGAAGCTCAACGTGGACTACTGACTGGAGCGGGTGCCTGCCTGGACGGCAGCACCCGTGTCCGTGGACGTGGCGGTCAGGTCCGCCCACGGGTTGAGCTCACCCACCCGCTGCCGCCAGACCGCGCAATGCCGGGGCATGACGCCCACCCCGCCTGCCGGGCCGATGCGAGGGCATGGCCGTTGTCCTTGCACAAGCCGGCCGTGGTGTGGAGTGCCGACGCCACGGCCCCGCCATCAGGATCAACATGAGGTGGGGTTGCGCCTGATGGCCGGCTGGACGCCACGCAGCTCAGATGGCGGTGAATGCGGAGCGTCGGCGGCGTGGCCGACTGCAGGTTGGGCCACCCCACCCCGAGCAGCTCTCTCGACGGAGCGCTTCAGGCTTTGCCGCCGTGGTGCGGATATCCGGCCAGCGGCGCGGGCCTCAGACACCTTGGCCGGAAACCGCCAGCGACCGGCAGCGCCTCGGCCAGGATCGCTAGCTGAGCAGACGCGCCACGATGGACGCTGCCACGCACCACGACACGATCCATAGCGCCGAAACCCGCCGGGTGGTCAGCAGGGCAAATCCGATCAGCGCGATGACGAAATCGGCCACGCCGTGTACGCCTTCGGTCCAGACCGGGGTGTAGAACGCCGCGATGAGCAGCCCCACCACCGCGGCATTGATACCGGCTATGCCACGGGTGGCCCAACGGCGCCGCGCCAGGTGCTCCCACAGCGGCAACACCGCCAGCAACAGCAGGATGCCGGGCAGAAACACGGCCAGCAGCGCAAGCGTCGCGCTGGCTGCGGCGGGCCAGCCCACCGGCACTTCGGCGCCCACAAAGGCCGCCAGGGAGAACATCGGCCCGGGCATCGCCTGCGCCGCTCCGTAGCCGGCAAGGAAGGTGTCCGGATGCACCCAGCCGGTGTCGACCACCGCCGGCTGCAGCAGGGAAAGCACGACGTGACCACCGCCGAAGACCAGTGCCCCCGCCTTGTAGAACGCGGCAGCCAACGCCGCTGCGGTGGGGGCGTCGGCGGCAGGCCACATCAACGCGCCCGCCAGGCCGGCCAGGAAGACGAGCAGAAACGCGACGCCACCGCGGCGGCCATAGCGCACCGGGAAAGCGGCAGACAGGGGTGCATTCACCTGCCGGCAGAAGCACCATCCCAGCATGGCGCCCAGGGCTATGGCGCCCAATTGTGCCCATGCACTTCCGGTGGACACGATCAGCACGGCCGCCCCCGCAGCGATGAGGACTCGCGGCGCATCCGGGGCCAGTTGCCGGATCATGCCCAGCAGACCGTGTGCGACCACGACCACGGCGACCAGCTTCAGGCCGTGCACTGCGGCGGTCCCCACGCCTTGTCCGACATGGGGCGCTATCAGCGCGAATCCGAACATCAGCAGGGCCGACGGCAGGGTGAACGCCACGAAGGCGGCCAGCGCCCCCGCCCAGCCACCACGGAACAGGCCGATCGCGAAGCACATCTGACTGCTGGCCGGTCCCGGCAGAAACTGGCACACGGACAGCAATTGTGCGAAGTGGGCGTCATCCAGCCAGCCGCGCAGCCTGACAAATTCCTCGCGGAAATAGGCCAGATGGGCAATGGGACCGCCAAACGAGGTCAGCCCCAGGCGCAGAAAGATGCGGAAAACCTCGCCTGCGCTGCCCGGTGACGGTGGAGTCTGGGGGGAAGTGTTGGACAACGGCGTCTCGCACAGGCCACTTGCGTTGCGCAATGCTACCAGCGCCTCTCCAGTTGAAGACGGCCCGCCTTCGGCAACGCCCCGGCACCCACCGCCTTCACCAGCAAGCGCCGGATCCACCGGACCAGGCGGCGCGGGCCCTACCCGCCCGGCGTCTTTGCCCGGCCGTGCGATGCCGGTTGATGAATCCCAGCCAGCCTGCCGAGCCGGAAGGCCCCCATCACCGGGGACACAAGTGAATCAGCCACGCCAATCAGAGCCCGGTCTCCGCCGGGCCTTGCACCGGGATCCGCTTCGACCTCTCCCGCCGCGCCAGCCCCGGTGCCTGGTACACAAGGGCGAACCGATGACCGTGCTGCAGTTCCACTGCCTCGGCTGGGACCCGCGCAGCGAATACCTCGGCTTCTGCGGCCAGGCCTGGACCGAAACGCTGGTGTTGCTGCGGCGCTGGGCTGAAGCCCGCAGCTCGCAGCCCGGGACATCACTGAACCTCGTGCACATGTAGGTTGTGCCAGCACATTGCAGATGCAGGTCCGCTTCTGTTGTCGAACTGTCTTAGTCTTCGAAAGAATCAGAGTTTTAAAACGACTCTGACCCGTTTTTTGCCGACCCGTTTTTTGCCACCGTGACGGGGTTGGGCCGAGCGAGCGTGGGACCGATCCACTGTGCCGCCGAACTTATTTCAGTCGGCCAGTGGAACCCAAAAGCCTTTCCACTCTCGTACGGTCTTCCTTGAGAGGCTGATGGCTACTGGCGTGTATCGCTTCTGAAAGCGCTGACCTTCTCATTGCACGATCTGGCGGGTGTGCGCATTGGGGTACGCCTTGTCCAGCGCCGCATCCAGCTCCTCTTGGGTCGTCCGCGACAACACGCCAGTGTCCTTGAGTGCTCGTTCGACTCGGGCAAGCGTGGCCTTGGCCGTTTCGATGTCTGCACGGAACTTGCTCGGGTTGTTTCCCGAATAGTTCTCCCACTTCTCGCGCAAGCTTGCCAAGTCTTGAACGTCCTGGGCGTGGTCGTTCAGGGTGTAGTCGGTCATCTTCGTTCGGGCAGGGTGCGCGGCCAAGAGCATGCCCAAATCGAGCCAGCCTGGCCAGCCGTCGGCGGATGGCGCCGCGGATTCTTCGATGGCAGCATTTGACTGTCGACAGGGAGGGTGAGCGTGGCAAAAGCGAAGGAACAGCCAAGCCCGCCGGATGCGCACTTGGAAGCGATCGTGTTGCAAGCCCAGGCCATCACGGAGGCCTGGGCCAAGCGGCACGAGTTTTGGGAAGACTCCACTCACAAGAATCCATTGGTGCACTACGACACGGAACCTGGGGAGGGTGTGTCGATCCTGACGCTGTGCTCCGATGGCATGCCGGCGCGATGCCTGAACGAGGGAACCAGAGAGGCCGATGAACTGGGGGAAGAGTTGGCGCAGATAGGTCTCTACCTCGAACTGGACGATGCAGTCACTGCCAACTACTACCTCATCGACTACGAGTCAGCGCTGCAGAAGCAGTTCGACCAATGGGCCCAATGGCAGTGGACTTGCCGTCTGATCGAAGCGGACACGGCAGACGTGTCGGGGGACATCTACCGACACTTTGCGGAACACCCGGACGATCTTTACCGGCTTCCTCACCGCGACTTCGAAGACTGATCAGCAGCGTTTTCACTGCGCGGGGGTGGAAAACACAGATCGGCCCCGGTACGGCCGATGAGGGCGTGGATGTCCGGATGTGGCTTCAGTCTCCGTTGGGCGATGCACTGACCTTGGTCCAAGCCCGGCGATACGCAAAGCACCGGCCGATTGGGCTGGAGGCCGTCGCCGCATTGGAAGCGCACAGCCTGCGTGAAGAGGCGTCTGGGCTGTTTGTGACCACCTCCCGGTATCGGCGAGTGGCCCAGCGCTTTGCCAGCCGAAACAAGAAGCTCCTGCTGGCGGATTCGTCGGACGTGACGACCTGGTGCCACGAGGCGTCTGTTGCAGTGCAGAGCGCGAAGGCAAAGGCACTAGCCCTTGAGTCGGTTGATCGCCTGCTGGCGGAGATAAGGGCGGCGGGCACGCACCCGGCTCTGGTGTGCTGCCTCAAGCGTTATCCGTCGTTCTGTCTGGTGCTGCGGGAGACTCCGAGCGGTGCGCTGCTTTTGCCCATCCCATCGGAGGCGACGTCGAGCGACGGGCAGGCCGGATTCGTCTTGCCCGTATTGGATGGGCGCCTGAACTACCAAACGCCAGACCGGGGGGTGTTCCGCGCCATTCGCACGGAGCGAAATGGCGACGTGAGCTACTGGGGAAGGGGAGATCTCTACAGCCATTGGGCAGGGGAAGCCTTGGGCTTCGACTTCTGGGACTGATGGCGTCGGCGCCATCATTAGTCGGTCCGGTGTCACCGGTCTTAGCCACTTGAAGCGTAAAGCGGGCTTTACGTTGAGGCCACGTAGGAATGCTCTTGTAAGCATCGGAGGTGATCAGATGATGTCCGCTTCT
>NZ_BAZI01000061.1 GCF_001310775.1 Stenotrophomonas pictorum JCM 9942 | reverse complement strand
ACCGTCCATCTGGGCGGCACCGGTGATCATGTTCTTGACGTAGTGGCGTGACCCGGGCAATCCACGTGGGCGTAGTGACGGGTGGCGGATTCGTATTCGACGTGCGAGGTCGAAATCGTGATACCGCGAGCCTTCTCTTCCGGCGCCTTGTCGATCGCGTCGTACGCGTGAAATTCGCCACCGAAGCGCTCAGCGCCAATCTTGGTCAGCGCAGCGGTCAGCGTGGTCTTACCATGGTCGACGTGGCCGATGGTGCCGACGTTGACGTGCGGTTTGGTGCGCTCAAACTTACCCTTGGCCATGGCTGCTTCTTCTCGGTAATCAGATGAAAGTGTTACGTCAGTAAGATGGTGCTCACGAAAGGAATCGAACCTTCGACCTCCTCCTTACCAAGGAGGTGCTCTACCGACTGAGCTACGTGAGCGAGTTGTCTATTATGACATGTTTTCAATTTCGTTCAATGGAGCGGGAGACGGGAATCGAACCCGCACCATCAGCTTGGAAGGCTGAGGTTCTACCGTTGAACTACTCCCGCACCGGGAACACATGCATAACGTAAAACTGGTGGAGGGAGGTGGATTCGAACCACCGAAGGCGTAAGCCAGCAGATTTACAGTCTGCCCCCGTTGGCCGCTTGGGTATCCCTCCGCACCACTCCCTTGTCTAGGACCTTGGCCTTACCGGTCAGGGGTGGGTGAGCCCGCTATTCTGGTGATGGGCGCAGACCCTGTCAACAGAAATCTTCACATTCGATGAAAATATTTCTGACTGCAGCGGCGTACCGATCATTCGCCGGGCATCTTAAGCTTTTCGTCCGCAAAGATGGCGACATGCGGCACGCCATCCATTCCGATCCAGCCGCGATACATGCCTTCGGTATTGAACGGAGTCGACGCCTTCCCATCTGCGGACAACACGATGGCGCCACCATCTCCACCGAGCTCCGGCACGCGCTTGACGATGACTTCCTGCCCGGCCTGCGCCGGGGTCTCCTGCAAGTACTGCAGCGCGCGCAGATCTCATGCGCTACCGCCAGGCGGATGTAGTACTCGCCCCAGCCGGTGCCGGACACGGCACACTGCGCATTGGCATAGGTGCCTGCACCGATGATTGGCGAATCCCCTACCCGGCCGTAGCGCTTGTTGGTCATGCCTCCGGTCGAGGTCCCGGCTGCCAGCCGGCCCTCGCGATCCAGCGCCACCGCGCCCACGGTGCCGAAATGCTTGGCGGTTTCCAGATCCGCGTGCGGCTGCCCGGCAACCTCTTCCTTCAGTGCCCGCTGCAGCTGCTGCCAGCGCTTCTCGGTGCGGAAGTAGGACGGATCGACCTGTTCGATCTTTTGCTCGGCGGCAAACATCTCCGCACCCTCGCCCACCATCATCACGTGTGGGGAATGTTCCATCACCGCACGCGCCAACAGGATCGGGTTCTTGACCGTGTGCACCCCGGCCACTGCACCGGCGCGCAGCGTGGCGCCATCCATCAGCGAGCTGTCCAGCTCGTTCTTGCCGTCGTGAGTGAATACCGCGCCGCGGCCCGCGTTGAAGGTCGGATCGTCCTCCAGCACGGTGATGGCGGCCGTCACCGCATCCAGCGCCGGCTTGCCCGCCATCAACGCCTCATGCCCCTTGCGCAACGCTTCGGTGAGCGCCGCGCGCGCCGCGCGCTCTTCTTCGGCACTGAAGTCCTTGCGTTCGACACCCGCGCCACCATGGATCACCAGCAACGGTGATGGCGCAGCGGCCGCGGCCGCCCCACAGGACAGCGTTGCCAGGCCCAGCAGTACTGCAGAAGTCAGCTTCATGTGTCGTCACTCCGAGGTAGAGCCCGATTCTAGCACGCCGCGCCGGGTCTGAACAGACACCGCCAGGATGCCGCGCCCCCTCGGCATTCGAATGGAGCCGGATCCAGACAGGCGGTACCGGCATGGCACCGCCCACGAAACGCAGCAACCCCGGCCGGGCCCGGAAAGGAAAAAGGGGCCGAAGCCCCTTTCGTGACGCAGACACCCCGACGATCAGTCGGGCTGCAATTCAAGCTCACCATCCACAACACTGGCCATCGCGGTGAATGCGGCATCGTCAACGGTGAATCCATCCAGGTACAGGCGGCTACCGGTACCCACACCGGTCACCGGAATCGAACTGAACTCAAGCGGTTCGCCATCGCTGAGGCGATCTGCGGTGTGGCGCGGCATGACCAGCCACGCATAGCCGTCATCCAGCGAATAGACGCGCCCACGCCCATCCGCCTCGACACACAGCGCCGTGTCCTCATCCACGCCGATACCGACGATGTCGCCCTGACCCCGATCCTGGGCGGCGCGTGCGACAAATGCGATCAAGCGGCCCAGACGATCACGTTTGGCAAAATGCGTGTCGGTCACCACGTTGGACAGATACGGCATGGCCAGGAAGTCTTTGTCCATGGTGACTTCGCTCCCCATCGGATCGCTCAGCGCGGCCGGTGAATTGACGCTCCCCCCATCCAGGGCGCCATAGGCATACCCGCCCAGGATTGCCAGCCCGGCACTGGTTCCGCCAATCGGCTTGCCGGCGCGCACATGGGCATTGAGCACCTCATTGAGCCCGGTGCCCTTCCAGAAACGGATGTAGCGCGACTGGTCTCCGCCGGCGATGAAAATCGCATCGGCGCCCCGGACCACCCGCAGTACCGCCGGATCATCCGCGGCCTTGCGACTGTCGAAAACCAGCGTCTGTACCGCGGTGACACCACCGATGTCGTAATAGAGCTCCTTCTGCAGCTCATCGCCGCCGGATGCGCGCAGGATCACCACGCGCCCATTGCCGGCGCGCTCAACCCACCACTGGAATGCCTCCGGCACCCAATCGCCGCCCCCCATCAGCATCATCGCCGCCTGCGTTTCACCCGGGCGCGGTGTATCCAGATCACCGACTTCGTAGTAGCGGTATCCGGGCTGCGAGAGACCTCGGTTTTCCTCGGCGGCAGCCATCCCCGCCCCGCCGAATGCCAAGGCCATCAGCGCCAACCTTCCCAGCCACAAAACCTTGCGTCCCATACCGCCCTCCGCGCCGCACATGTAATCGCTTACACCCCTAATGCCAGACTTTCCGGCAGTGGTCAACAATGTAAAAAAGGTGTTAGATGGGTCACCCCATTCACATTTTCCTGACCGGGGCGCCCGGCATTACCGAGCGTGGCAAGGACATTTTCCAGAACACTTTTCATCAGAGAGCTGAGTCATGCGTAAGCACGCAATGGTGTGTTCAATCCAACTGGCCCTGCTGTCCATGGCCGCCCCCGCTCTGGCGCAATCCACATCGCAAGGCCAGCCCCAGCAACTGGATACCATCCAGGTCACCGGCTCACGCATTCCCCGCGCCCAGGTGGAGGGGCCGGCCCCGGTCACCGTAGTGACCGCCGAACAGATCAAATCGGCCGGCTTCACTTCCGTCCCGGATGTACTGCGCTCACTCAGCCAGAACAGCGGCAGCGTCCAGGGCCAGCAGAACACCACCGGCGCGCAGTCCACGCCCGGCGCCCAGGCGGTGGACCTGCGCGGGCTGGGACCCAACCACACCCTGGTATTGGTCAACGGCCGACGCATCGCCGATTTCCCGCTGCCACTGAATGGCCGCAGCAACTTCACTGATGTCGGCAACATCCCGCTGGGCATGATTGACCGGATTGAAGTGCTGACCGGCAGTGCATCGGCCGTCTACGGCTCCGATGCCATGGCCGGCGTCATCAACTTCATCCTGAAGAAGTCCACGGATGGAACCACCTTCGACTACCGCTTCGGCGATACCAGCCGCGGCGGTGGCTCTTCGCGTAATTTGACGATCACCACCGGCTTTGAGCAGGACAAGTTCAGCGGCATCGTCGGCGTTGAACTGATCAACAAGCACCCACTGTGGGGCACCGACCGCAACGTGCAGGACTCAACGCTGGATTCGCCGGCTGAAGAGCGTCGCCTGCCACGCCTGATCGCCCAGCTGCAGAACTGGGACGACGACGAAAACATCGCGCCGGATGACGGCTGCGCCGCGATGGCCGGCCTCAATGGCGGCACCACCGTGCTCGCCGAGAACGACTACGGCCCGTATTGCGGCAGCGAACGCGCCATTGCCTATCGCACCATCCAGAACGAGCGCAAAGGTTTCAATGCCTACGGCTCGTTCGAATACCGCTTCAACGATGCGCTCTCGTGGTTTGCCGATGTCCAGCTGGGCCGGCAGAAGGTCAAGCTGCTGACCGGCACCAACGGCAACGATGTCGCCAGCGACCATATGGGCTGGGAGTTCCACGACCCGAACTCGACCAACAACTACCGTAACAAAATCTTCTACAACGCCACCACCGAGCGGTACGAAAACTGGGCGCGCCAGTTCACCCCGGAGGAGGTTGGCGGCCTGCGAAACCGCATGAATACCACCACCCAGAAGACGTTCGCGGTGACTACCGGCCTCAAGGGCATGTTCGCCGAGGAATGGAACTGGGAGGCCGCCTACAACCACTCCCAGTACAAGGCTGACGTCAAGATGCCGCGCATCAAGGCGGCGGCAGCCAACCGACTGTTCCTGGGCGAGCTGAAGGGCTATGACGATGACGGCATCGCGATCTACACCCCGGACCCGGCACGGCTGTTCACGCCGTTGACCCAGGCCGAGTTCGCCTCGATCGCGGCGATGTCCACGTTCCGTCCTGAAGCCAAGAACGACAACCTCAGCTTCACCGTCGACACCGCATCGCTGTTCTCGTTGCCCGCGGGTGACGTCGGCTTCGCTGGCGCGGTGGAGTATGGCGAGCAGTCCTACAAGATCAACCCCGATCCGCTGGCGCTCACCGAAGACGCGTACTACGGCCCGCGCTACGGCGATGGCAGCGGCGACCGTGATCATTGGAGTGCCGCCGGCGAGTTGCGCCTGCCACTGGCCTCTTCCCTGCAGGCCAGCGTTGCCGGCCGCTATGACCGCTACAGCTACGGCAGCAAGAGCCCGGGCAAGTTCACCTACAGCGCAGGCCTGGAATGGCGCCCGCTGGATACGCTGCTGTTGCGCAGCTCCTATGGCACCGGCTTCCGCGCGCCGGACATGCACTACCTGTTTGCCGGAAACGACTATTACCGCACCCGCTTCGCCACCGACTACTTCCAGTGCCGCACCGCCGAGCCGGGGGTCACCGATGGCTACTGCTATGACGACGGCAGCTATGACGGCAGCACGTTCGATGTCTACAGCGGCAACATGAACCTGGACGAGGAGACCAGCAAGTCGTTCTCGGCCGGTTTTGTCTGGTCGCCGGTGGCCAATTTCGATCTGGCGGTGGATTACTACAAGATCCGGATCGAGAACCAGGTGCAGACGCAGGACCGCGAGCTGCTGCGCATCACCGAAGCCAACTGCCGCCTGGGCAGCACCGACAGCGGCGCCGCCGTGGACATCAACTCGCCGACCTGCGTGGACGCGTTGGCACGGGTGATTCGCGACGGTGATGGCAACATCACCAGCGTGCGCTTCGGCCCGATCAACATCGCCAACGAGGAAACCTCGGGCATCGACGTGGCTGCCAACTACCGTCTGCAGACCGCGAATGCAGGTGATTTCAGCATCACCGGCCAATACAACTGGACCCACCGCCACACCCGCCAGCAGTTCCCGGGCGATCCGAAGGAAGACATGCTCGATGTCAGCTTCAGCGCCACCACGTTGCCGCGGGTGAAGTCGAATATCGGCGTCAGCTGGGACAAGGGCGCCTGGGGTGCCAGCCTGTTCGGCAACTACCTGGCAAGGTCGCCAACTACGACAACGATGCCTGGACCGAAGCCACCTGGCGCTTCAATGCCGGTGCACGCTACGACGTCACCGACCACCTGCGTGTCTCGGTGTCGGTCAACAACCTGTTTGACAAGATGCCGCCGAAGGATCCGACCTGGTCGAACTATCCCTACTACGACACCTCATGGTTCGACAGCATGGGCCGCAGCTACTACCTGCAGCTCACCTGGAAGCTGGGCGGCAAGGCGCTGTAGGGCCTGTCTGCATGTAGTACCAACAAGGCCCGTCAATAGCGGGCCTTGTTGTTTTACGCACGCTGCAACGTGCCTGCAATCCACCAGCAGCCCGGGTAGCCCGGGTAAGCGCAGCGCACACGGGCCACGGGAAGATCCGGACCTGACGGCGCCGGCATTTCTCCACAGCCGCTGTGTGCAATGGATGGAGAAGACTGTGGACAACTGTGCACAGGCATTGCGCTGCAATGCTTTCAAAAGCATGGTGAATTTTTCGCCAGCACATCGCGACGTACGCCGTACCGCCCACCTTGCAGGAGCGGCGGGAGCCGCGAAGTACGTGCATTGTCAGGTTGCATAAGTGCACCGCGCTTCAAGCATGCCCGCCTCATGGCTTACGTCACTCCAAGCCGGCGGTTCTCCACAAGCGCTGTGCGCAATGGATGGAGAAGGCTGTGGACAACCGTGCGCAGGCCTTGCACCGCAAGGGTTTCAAAAACGTGGCGAAAGATTGACCATGCAACAAACCACAGATACGACAAGGCCCCGCAATGCGGGGCCTTGATGGTGCGGCAACGCCGGTGGGATCAGACGTTGAAGCGGAAGTGCAGCACGTCGCCTTCCTTGACGATGTAGTCCTTGCCTTCCAGGCGCAGGCGGCCGGCTTCCTTGGCGCCCTGCTCACCCTTGAGGTTGATGAAGTCGTCGTAGGCGATGGTTTCGGCGCGGATGAAGCCACGCTCGAAGTCGGTATGGATCACGCCGGCGGCCTGCGGCGCGGTGGAACCGGCACGCAGCTGCCACGCGCGCACTTCCTTCACACCCGCGGTGAAATAGGTCTGCAGACCCAGCAACTTGTAGCCGGCGCGGATCACCCGGTTCAGGCCCGGCTCGTCCAGGCCGAGGTCCTTGAGGAACTCATCGCGATCGGCATCGTCCAGCTGCGCCATTTCTTCTTCGATAGCCGCGCACACCGGCACCACCTCGCGCCTTCAGCCTCGGCACGCGCGCGCACCGCATCCAGGTGCGGATTGTTCTCGAAGCCATCCTCAGCGACGTTGGCGATGTACATCAGCGGCTTGAGGGTGATCAGGAACATGTCACGGATCAGCGCCTTCTCCTCGGCATCCAGACCGGCCGAACGCGCCGAACGACCCTGGTCGAGCACGGCGGACAGCTTTTCCAGCACCGGCTTGCGTGCCAGCGCCTCCTTGTCATTGGCCTTGGCCGCACGGGTGGCACGGTCCAGCGCCTTCAGCACCGATTCCAAGTCAGCCAGTGCCAGCTCGGTATCGATGGTTTCGATATCGGCGATCGGGTCGACCTTGTTGGCGACGTGGATGACATTGCCATCCTCGAAGCAGCGAACCACGTGGGCGATCGCGTCGGTCTCGCGGATGTGCGCCAGGAACTTGTTGCCCAGGCCCTCACCCTTGGAGGCGCCGGCGACCAGGCCGGCGATATCGACGAACTCCATGGTCGTCGGAATCACCCGCTCCGGCTTGACGATCGCCGCCAGCGCTTCCAGACGCGGATCGGGCACCGGCACGATGCCGGTGTTCGGCTCGATCGTGCAGAACGGGAAGTTGGCCGCGGCGATGCCCGCCTTGGTCAACGCATTGAACAGGGTCGACTTGCCGACGTTGGGCAGACCGACGATGCCACATTTGATACCCATGCTTACTCCACGATTCGAGATTCCGGTTTGCACTCTCGCCAGCATCAAGCCGCGAAAGCACAAGCCGCAATCATGGCCGTGCGGTGTGCAACCGCTTCATGGCCTCATTGAAATCACCTGCCACCGCCAGCGGCAGCACGTCGATGGCCGCATCGATGGCCTGCTCCATCAGCACCGCGTCCTGCGGCGACGGACGGTTCAGCACCCAGCCCACCACGCGGTCCTTGTGACCGGGATGGCCGATACCCAGACGCAAGCGATGGAACTTGCCATGCCCGAGCAAGCGGATGGTGTCACGCAGGCCGTTCTGGCCGCCGTGGCCACCGTCGAACTTGAGCCGCGCCACGCCGGGCGGCATGTCCAGTTCGTCGTGTGCGACCAGGGTCTGTTCCGGCTCGATCTTCCAGAACCGCTGCGCGGCGGTGATCGACTTGCCGGACAGATTCATGAAGGTCGCCGGCTTGAGCAGCCACACAGCTGACCGCCGATATCGACCTTGGCCACTTCGCCGAACAGCTTGCTCTCAAGCGTCCAGCGCACACCCTGCCGCTCCGCCAGGGCCTCAACGAAATGAAACCCGGCATTGTGCCGGGTCCGGGCGTGTTCGGGTCCGGGGTTTCCCAGACCGACGATCAGTCGCAATCCTGTCATGTCAGACGCACCGCAGTGCCCGCCCCGGAAGGCGGGCACTGTCTGGCCGATTACTCGGCGGCCGGAGCCTCTTCGGCACCCGCGGTCTTGGCGATGACAACCGCATCGTCGTGACCCTTGCCCAGCTTCAGGGCCGGAATTTCCACACCGGCCGGCAGCTTCAGGTTCGACAGGTAGATCACGTCGCCGGCCTTCAGCTCGCCCAGGTCGACCACGATCGACTGCGGCAGATCCTTCGGCAGGCAGGCCACGCTGACTTCCTTCAGCTCGTGGGTCACCAGCACGTCGGAGGACTTGCCAGCCGGCGAGGTGTCTTCGTTGATGAAGGTCAGCGGCACCGAGGCGTGCAGCACTTCGTTGTCGCTCACGCGCTGGAAATCCAGGTGCATGATCAGCTGCTTGTACGGGTGACGCTGCATGTCACGCAGCAGCACCTTGTGGATGGTGCCGTCCAGGTTCAGGTCGATGATCGACGAGTAGAACCAGTCGTTGAACTGGGCCAGCCAGATTTCGTTGTGGTTGAACTGGACCATTGCCGGTTCGCGATCACCACCGTAGATGATGCCCGGCACCACGCCGGCATGACGCAGGCGGCGGCTCGCACCCTGACCTTGCACGTCACGACGGACGACTTTGATTTCGTGAGACTTTGCCATTGTTGACTACTCTTGGTTGATGCACCGCCTCGCGGCGCTGCGTAAAGACTCTTCCGCGACCAGAAGAGTCTGTTGTGGTCCCCGGCAGGCCGGGAACCGGATTCATCAATCCACGTACATCGAGCTGACCGACTCACCGAAGGCGATGCGGCGCATCGTCTCGGCCAGCATTTCGGCCACGCTGATCTGGCGGATCTTGGGACAGACGCGCGCCGCTTCGGAAAGCGGAATCGTATCGGTCACCACCAGCTCGTCGAGCTGCGAGTTGTTCAGGTTGTCCACGGCCGGGCCCGAGAGCACGGCGTGGGTGCAGTACGCGGCCACCTTCAGCGCGCCACGCGCCTTGAGGGCAGCAGCGGCGGCACAGAGGGTGCCCGCAGTGTCGACGATATCGTCGACCATCACGCAGGTCTTGCCCTCGACGTCACCGATGATGTTCATCACCGTGGCGACGTTGGCACGCGGACGACGCTTGTCGATGATGGCCAGGTCGGCATCATCCAGGCGCTTGGCCACGGCACGGGCGCGCACCACGCCACCCACGTCCGGACTGACCACGATCAGGTTGTCGGTGCCGTAGGCGCGCCAGATGTCGGCCAGCAGCAGCGGCGAGGCGTAGACATTGTCCACCGGCATGTCGAAAAAACCCTGGATCTGGTCGGCATGCAGGTCGACGGTGAGGATCTGGTCGGTATTGACCGCCGAGAACATCTTGGCCGCGACCTTGGCGGTGATCGGCACGCGCGAGGAACGCATGCGGCGATCCTGGCGGGCGTAGCCGAAGTACGGCACCACCGCGGTGACGGAAGAGGCGCTCGCGCGCTTGAGCGCGTCGATGATCACCAGCAGTTCCATCAGGTTTTCCGCGCTGGGCGCGCCCGTGGACTGCACCACGAACACGTCCTGCTTGCGCACGTTTTCCTGGATCTCGACCTGCACTTCGCCGTCGGAGAACTTGGACACGAGCGCCTTGCCGGGCCTCACCCCCAGTTCCTTGCAGATGCTCTGCGCAAGATGGCGGTTGGCATTGCCGGAAAAGACCAGCAGGTTAGGGGACTCTTGCATGACAGCTCTCTCGGGCGGGGGCGAGTAGCGAAAAGACATCAGGGGTGCAGAAGTGGCGCGTGTTGCGTGTCGCGCACTCCATTGCGCTTACAGCCGTAGGAAAGAGTGGCAGGGGCGGTAGGATTCGAACCTACGAATGCCAGGATCAAAACCTGGTGCCTTGGGCCTCTTGGCGACGCCCCTGCATCAAACAATTCCTGTCGTCTCCAGCGCATCGAGCAGTGGCGAGTGATCAACACTCGCAGCCACCCATGCCCGCAGCTCCTTCGGCAATTCCGCCAGGGCCTGCTCTGCGGCAGCGCATGTGGCGAATTCGACGAAACAACCGCTTCCCGACCCCGTGAGCCGTGCCCGACCCATGCCTGCCAATGCCTGGAATACCGCCTCGATGGCAGGTTCCCGACGCCGCAGCACCGGCTCGAACGCATTTCCGAGGACGGTCCCGGAAGCGAAGTCGGCTATTTTCACGGGTGTGGCATCCCGCGTCAAATCCGGTGAACGGAAAAGTTCAGCCGTGGGCACATGGACACCCGGATCCACCAGCACATACCACGCCTGCGGCAGGGTCAGCGGCGTGAGCTTTTCGCCCACCCCTTCGGCCCAGGCGTTGCGCCCGCGCACGAACACCGGCACATCCGCGCCCAGTCCCAGCGCCAGCGCGGCCAGCGCGTCTTCATCCAAGCCGGTATCCCAGAGCAGGTTCAACGCCACCAGGACGGTGGCCGCATCGGAGGAACCGCCACCGAACCCGCCGCCGGCCGGAATGTGCTTTTCGACCCGGATATCGGCCCCCAGCGTGCTGGCGGACGCCTTCTGCAACGCCAGCGCCGCGCGCACCACCAGGTCGTCGGCCTCGGCCACGCCGGGAACAGACGGTCCCTCGCGATGGATCTGACCGTCTTCACGCACACGCAGGCCGATCCGGTCACCCCAGTCCAGCAGACGGAACACGCTCTGCAGTTCGTGGTAGCCATCAGCCCGGCGGCCGGTGATATGCAGAAACAGATTCAGCTTGGCCGGCGCCGGCCAGTACGACCAGCCCGGGCCATCGACAACCGTGTTCATGGAGTGCCCATTCCCCATTCATCGATGATCAGCCGCACCTTGGCATCGCCATTGACCGCCTCGATCCGCCGCGGCAGCGACGGGCGCCCGGCTTCGGCCGGGTACCAGTCCAGGTAGTCGACCTGCCAGCCCTGCTGGCGCAACACCCGCGGCCGGCCTTCGGCATCGAACCCCAAATGATCGGGGGCCACCGCATCCTGCGCCGACAGACCCCGCACCCAGTCGGGCAGCTGGGCGACCGGGATTTCCCAGCCGGTGGCCTGCAGCAGCACCAGACCGGCATCGTCACCGGCGCGCGGG
>NZ_BAZI01000060.1 GCF_001310775.1 Stenotrophomonas pictorum JCM 9942 | reverse complement strand
GCCAGCGCAGGTAGCTGCCACGCAGCGGATCGGCCAGCGCCGGGGCCAACCCGGCGGCCGGAACCGCGTCGGCCAGATAGGCGCAGATCGCCGCGGTTTCAGTCACCACCACGCCGCGGTGGACGATGGCCGGCACCTTGCCCATCGGATTGATCGCCAGATACTCCGGCGACTTCATACTCTGTCCGTAGCCCATCACCTCGACGCGGTAGGGCTGCCCGATCTCCTCCAGCATCCAGCGCACGACGCGGCCGCGCGATTGCGGGTGGGTGTAGAAGACAATCTCATCGTTCGAACTGCCCATGCACGTGGCTCCGGATGGTGGAACGGCAGTCTAGCAACACGCTGCGGTATCTCCCGGAAGTGCCCGCTGCGCTGCAAGACGAATCCGGCCGGCGGCGGTCATTGCCCCGGCGGCTCCGTCAACACCGGCATCAGCGGCTGCGATGTGTCGCCGGTCCAGCGCATCAGCGTCAGTTCGGCCTGCTGCGCGCCCTTTGCACCGGAATTGCGCACGGAATAGAACAGCCCCCCGCCCAGCGACTGCAAGCCGACATCGGCCTTCTGGTTCCAGCCACGGATGCCGGTCGCCGGATCGCGCTGGCCATCGGCGGCCAGGGCCAGTCGCAGGCCCTGTTCCCAGCCCTTGCCATCGGCCGCCGGCACCCCGACCAGATCCCCAAGGACCGGCGCCGCCCGGCCATCCACGGCGAACAGCTGGTAGTTGGGAAATGCCGCCTTGCGGCCGCGGTATACGCCCATGAACCAGCGCTGCGATGCAGCGTCATAGGTGAGGTTCTGCACCCCATAGGTGGTGTTGCCGGTGTACACGAAGTACTTCCCGTCAACCTCCGCCGGTCCCTGCCGGTGCGGGCGTGCCTCGATCAGTGGCTGCGCGTGACGCGCCCAGTCGCGGATGTCGTATTGCAACAGCACCTGGTGGTCGTTGTCGGTGCGTGCGGTGTTTCCGTAGATGCCGTAGGCCACGGTCAGGTACAGCGGGCCCTCGCTCGCACCGAAGCGTGGCCCGAACGCCACTCCGTCGATGCCCGAACAGCCATAGCGGTGATCCGGTGACTGCGCCTCGTTGCCGGAGTAGCGACCGTCATCGCCATCGAAGCGACCGTCGCCATCCACGTCGGCGGTGTAGTCGTCCACCACCTCGGGCAGATGGACCGTGCGGAAAACCTCGCCCTCGGCGGCATCCATCCCCACCCGGTTGATGCCTTGGCCATCGATGATGGCGATGTAGAACGCCTGATCGGCCTTGTATTCGAGCGAGCCGTAGATCCGCCCGTCAGCGGGGTTGAGATCCAGATCACCCAGATGACCGGTCCAGCCGGCCAAGGTACCCACCAGCTTTCCCTCGAAGTCGAACTTGGCCAGCAGATTGGTAAACGAGTAGTAGATGAAGCCGCCCTGCCGGTCCACGGCGATGCCCTGCACATGTCCTGCATCCCAAGTGCCCCCGTCCTGCTTCAATGGCAGCAAAGGGGGTTTGCCGGAGGTGACAGCCGGTTCCCCGGCCAGCGCCGGAGCCGCCAGCAGCGCCAGCATCAGGTAGAAACTGTTTTTCATGGGAGATTCCTGGAAACGGATGCAGGTGGCCGGTTGGCAGGCGGGCGGCAGTTCATGCGCCGCTGAAACGGTTCTGTCCGCGCTGCACGGTCATCTGATGGGAGCCGGCCAACGCGGTCGTGCGGGTCTTGATGTCCTGCATGAACACCCACTCGCAGCGGATCCGCTGCGGGTTGATGTCCAGCAGCGCGTAGCCGCGCTGTGCGGTATCGCACCAGCGGATTTCCGGGTTGCGGGCCATGAAGGCCGCAGCCACCGTTTTCGGATCGGTGGCCATGCTGCCTTCGATACCGCCAGAAGTGACCGCCTGCACCGCGAACTCCACCCCCGCCGCTTGCCCGCCCTCCTCCAGCGCATAGGCCCAGGCGTTGTGGCTGTCACCGGAGAGCATCACGAGGTTGGCATCGGCCTGTTGCGCCGCACGCAGCAGACGCGAACGCGCGGCAGGGTAGCCATCCCAGCGGTCCATCCACATCGGCAGGCCAACGCGTGCGCCGCGGATGTTGTCCTTGAAGGCCTGCACCGTACGTTCGCTGGCCTCCGGGCGCAGCCAGCCCAGGGTCTGCTCCGGCATCAATGTGCGACCGAGAATAGTGCCCATCCCCACCAGTTGCCACGTGGTGTTGCCGGCGTTGTGCTGCAGACCGTGGTACAGCCAGCTCTCCTGCTCCAGGCCGAGCATCGTTGCCGAGGGATCCTGCCACGGGCCATCGCGGAACGCCTCCAGCGCCTCCCGGGTACCGGCCAGATAGGCGCTGCGGATATCGGCCGGCTGCGTGCGCCCGATCAGGCGCGACTCGGTGCGGTACAGCGTGGCCAGCGTGCCGATCGGATACTGCTTCCACGGCTCGTCGGACACCGGCAGCCATTCCCGATAGGCCTGCACCGCGGCCGCCTTGCGGGTGTTCCAGTCACCTTCGCTGGCGGGCTGGTGGTTCTGCGCGCCGCCCTCCCAGCTGTCGTTGGTGATCTCGTGGTCGTCCCACAGCGCCACCATCGGTGCCATCTGATGCAGCCGCTGCAGGTCCGGATCGGCGCGATAGCAGGCCAGGCGCAGGCGGTAATCCAGCAGCGAAACCATTTCGTGATCGTGCGCCGGCAGCCCCTCACGTCCTGCAACCCGGTCCTGCGTTTTGTAGGAAGCCAGACCATATTCGTAGAGATAGTCGCCCACGTGCAGCCACAGGTCCATGTCCTCGCGCTCGGCCGCATGCGCGTAGGCATTGAACCAGCCGACCGGCAGATTGGCGCAGGAGAACAGGCCGAGCCTGAAGCTGGCGACCTCGCCTACCGGCAGCGTACGGGTGCGGCCCACCGGCGAGAAGCTGCCATCGGGTGCGATGAAGCGATACCAGTAGGTGGTCGCCGGCTGCAGACCGTCGACAGTGAGCTTGGCCGTCCAGTCGCGGTAGCTCCCGGTGCGGACACTGGCGCCGGCCACCACCCGGGTGAACGCGCGGTCCAGCGCCATTTCCACCTGCAGGGTCACGTCATTGCTGCCTGCCGGGGGCAAATAGCGCGTCCACAGCAGCATGGAATGCGGGCCGGGTTCGCCGCTGGCGACATTGTGGGTGAAGCCTTTGGCGCCGAGCAGCTCGCCAGCCAACGCGCGGCCGACCGGCAGCAGCAGCGCACCAACCCCCAGGCCGGCGCCGATGATCAGGCGGCGACGATCGATATTGACGGTCACGAAGCAGTCTCCAACGGGAATCCAGATAGAAAAAACCCTTCCGCGCCCGGCGCGGAAGGGGTGCAGTGGCGATCAGAAGCGGCCGCGGATACCAAAGTTCCACATCGAGCCGTAGACCGTGTACATCTGCACGCGGCTGGGGATGTTGGAGTAGATGACTTCCGGCTCGTTGAAGATGTTGCGGCCGGCCAGCATCACGTCGATGTTGTCAGTCAGCTTGTAGCTGGCGCTGATATTCCACAGCTGACGCGAATCGCGGTAGAGAATGCCGTTGTTGGCAGTGGTCGGCGTGTTGCTCAAGGCGCTGACGCGATGCTCGGACTGGTAGTTGCCGTTGATCTGGAAATCGAAGCGCCCGTAGTTGTAGCGGACACCCCAGTTGGCTGCTTCCTTGGGAATGTTCTGGCGCGGACCATCCGGATTCACATGGGTCAGCGAGCCGTACAGGCTCAGGCCCTTGAGCGCACCGGGCAGGAAGGTGAGCTGCTGGTTGTACTCCAGCACCATGCCTTCGTTGGTGCTGGTGCCCGGCAGGTTCTGCGCACTGCGGAAGGTATAGCCTTCGTAATCACCGGGGTTGAAACCCACACTTTCCGGATCGACCGTGATACCGGTGACCTGCATGTCCTGCATGTCCAGTTTGTAATACGACAGCCCCAGCATGCCCGACGGCTCCAGGTAGTACTGCAGGCTGGCGTAGTACTTGGTGGAATGCTCGGGCTTGAGCTGCGCGTTGGGCACGGTGACGATCATCGTGTCCTCGTTCACCGACACCACACCACCGAGGTTGCCGTAATCCGGGCGCAGGATGGACTGGCTGAAGGACAACTGGCCGACCAGCTTGTCGGTGAAGTCGTACTTCATGCCGCCGCTGAGGAAGAAATCGTCGTACTCGCCCTTGCGCGTGGTGTAGCGGCCGTTGTTGTACTGGTACAGCAGGCCTTCGACCGTGTTCGGGTCCAGCCCGGCGGCCTGGACCTCGCTGCGCGGACGCACGTCGGCCATGCGCGCCGCGGTACGGGTCTTCTCATAGCGCAGGCCAAGGTCGAAGCGTGCATCGCCAATGCGGGTTTCCGCTTCGATGTAGGCGGCATCCACGTCTTCCTGGATGCGCTTGTTGTTGTCGAGCCGGCGCTTGAGGTTGCCGATAACGTCCGGCACGAAGTACTCCGGATGCTCCCGGTAGATGTCGTACATCGCGTAGTTGTTGTCAGCGCGCCAGCCTGATCGTTCAGGTTGCCCGCGCCGGTCCCGATGATCGCGAAGTCGTAATTCCCGGTCCACGGCACCGAGGCCGAGGGATCGGTCTGGCTGCCGTTCGGACCGACATACTTGTATTGCTGCCAGGAACCTTCATTGGTGCGCCAGTCGTTGCTGCGCGTGCCCAGACCGCCCATCAGCGTGAGCGGGTTGTCGTTCCAGCTCAGATGCTTCTTCAGGTCGAGATTGATACCGGACTGGTCGTTGACCGCATCGGATTCGGCAGTGCGCACGTTGTAGCCGATGGGGTGATCGCGATTGAAGTTGGCCGGATCGTTCCAGGGCCGCCCTGCGGTCTGCGCCAGATTCCACGCGTGCGAACCTTCCGACGGGCGATCAAGAGTGAAACCGATACCGGTCAGCCAGCTGTCGGTGCGCTGGAAGAAGCCCTTGCTGTTGTCGCGGAAGTTGAACTCGGCTGACGAGTAGCTGCCGCGCAGCACCGCCTCCCAGCTCTCGCCCTTGTACTCGAGCTTGGGCGCGACCAGATAGGCGGGGGTACCGGCATAGCGATGCGAGTACTGCGTATGCAGCCGGGTGTTGGTGCCATTGGGATCCACCACGATGTGCTCGGGGGTGGAGCCCGGCGCGGCTTCGGATTTGGACGTGGTGCCAAAAATCAGGTAGGTGTACTGGTTGAAGTACTCCACGTCGTACATCGAGTAGGTGCTGCGCAGCGAGGCGACCAGGTTGTCGGTGATCTGGTAGTCCAGGCTCAGGTTGGCGGCGGTACGGCTGGTCTTCTTCGGACCCGGACGCCACATCACCCGGTAGGGCATGGCGCTGCCGTCGGGCTTGTAGGCCCAGTCGGTCTGGATGCGGTCCTGCTGCACATAGTTGGCGTTGTAGCTGGCGTTGAACTCCACGCCGAAGCGGCCGTCCATGAACACATCGCCGAAGCCGAACTGGCCGGAGGGATAGATCGTGTCGTGCTTCTTGTCGTCGGGGAAATATCTGCCGGACCAGTTGGAATCGGACGTGCCCACCGCACCAAGCTGGAACACCAGATCACGCTTGCTGCGCTGGAACGCATGCTTGCTGCGCAGGTTGATGTTGCCACCCGGCGAATCGGCATCCATCGCCGCGGTCAGCGTGTGGTTGAGCTCGATCGACTCGATGCCGGTGATCGACATCTGCTCGAACGAGTTCTGCCGGCCGGAGTTGTTGTTCGAGGTGGCCGTGGCCATGCGTGCGCCATCGGTGGTGAACGTCGAATACTTCGGATCCAGACCACCGATACGCACCGCGGTGGCGTCGACTTCGGTGTAATCCAGCGACAGACCCGGCATCGACTTCATGAACTCGCCGACGTCGCCCATGGTCAGCGCGCCATAGTTGTCGGCGGCCACCACGTTCTTGGCATTCATCGCCGCACGCCGCTCCATGATCGCGCTGGCCTGGCCTTCGCGACTGGCGGTGACGGTCAGACCCTCCAGGCTCACCGCCTCGCTGGCTCCCGATGCATAGGCGGGGGCCTTGAGCGGAATATCCACGCTGGCCACTTCATCCTTGGTGACCGTGACCGCCACCCGGCTTTCCTCAAGCCCGGCGTAGCGGACGACGAGCACAACCTCACCTGCGGGAACACCATTGAGGCGGAAACCACCGCTTTGATCGCTGTAGACGACATTGGTGGTTCCGGCAACGCGCAGTTCGGCATTGCGCACGTACTGCCCACTATCGGTATTGAAGACACGGCCGCGAACCGCACCACCGGCCATTGCCTGCTCCGAAACCTGCCGCTGCTCCTGCGCGAAGGCTTCTGGCGCAAGGCAAAGCGCAAGCACGATGGCACCAGCCAGCGCCGACTTCCTGACTACGATCATGATTTGTTCCTGAAGAGATATGCGTAGGTCGTGCCTGGAAACTGCTTCCAGGCAGATGCAGCGCATCGTATTCACCTTCAGTTACAGAACATTTACATGTGGTCGCCGGCTCTATCCGCTGGCGTCCAGGTGCGGATGCCTCGCACCGTTGAAACAGGAAATCCCCGCCACCGGCGCAGCACCCGTGGCAAGGGATTGATGGCAGCGCACGATGTCGCCGCTGCCCGGCAATGGACTCGATACGCGGCGCTGCCGGCAGGCGGTGCGCATTACGCGGGTTACCGCGCGGCAACTGTGTTCAGTACGCGAACTCGGCGAACAGCGGGTCCACACGGCCGTTCCAGCGGCCGTGGAACAGGTCGAGCTTGCGCTCGGCGGCGGTCTTGCCGGAATCGACGATCTCCTGCAGCACGTCCAGGAAATGGGTTTCATCCTGGCCATCGGCATTGAGCGCGGCGCGCCGACGCAGGCCGTCGCGCGCGATCTCCAGCGCGCGAGCGGCAAGATCGCGCACGGTGCCGTTGCGGAACGGCAGATGCAGGGCCTGCTCCGGCACACCGTCACGCAGGGCATGGCGCTCGGCCAGACTGAAATCCTTGACCAGGTCCCAGGCCGCATCCAGCGCGGTCTGGTCATACAGCAGCCCCACCCAGAACGCCGGCAGCGCGCAGATGCGGCTCCACGGACCACTGTCGGCACCGCGCATTTCCAGATACTTCTTCATCCGCACTTCCGGGAACGCGGTGGTCATATGGTCCGACCAGTCACGCAACGTGGGCAGTGCGCCCGGCAGCACCGGCAGTTTGCCCTGCATGAAGTCGCGGAAGCTCTGGCCGCTGGCATCGTGGTAGATGCCGTCACGGTAGGAGAAGTACATCGGCACATCGAGCAGATAGTCGACATAGCGCTCGTAACCGAAGCCATCCTCGAACACGAAGTCGAGCATGCCGGTGCGGTCGGCATCGGTATCGGTCCAAATGTGCGAGCGCCAGCTCAGGTAGCCGTTGGGCTTGCCTTCGGTGAAGGGCGAGTCGGCGAACAGCGCGGTGGCGATCGGCTGCAACGCCAGCGACACGCGGAACTTCTTCACCATGTCCGCCTCGGAGGCGAAATCCAGGTTGACCTGCACCGTGCAGGTGCGGGTCATCATGTCCAGGCCGAGCGCGCCGACCTTGGGCATGTAGTTCTTCATGATCTGGTAGCGGCCCTTGGGCATCCACGGCATGTCCGCACGCGTCCACTTGGGCTGGAAACCCATTCCCAGGAAGCCCAGCTGCAGCTCGCCGGCCACCTGCGCCACCTCGTTGAGATGGGTGCCGGTTTCCACGCAGGTCTGGTGGATGGTTTCCAGCGCCGCGCCGGACAGTTCCAGCTGCCCGGCCGGCTCCAGCGACACCGAAGCATTGTCACGCAGCAGGGCGATGGTGCGGCCGTTTTCCTGCACCGGCGCCCAGCCGAAGCGGGTCAGCCCGGTCAGCAGCGCCTCGATGCCACGGTCACCGTCGAAGGCCGGCGGACGCAGGTCATCGAGGCGGAAGCCGAACTTCTCGTGCTCGGTACCGATGCGCCATTGCGCCTTGGGTTTTTCACCCGACGCGATCTCCTGGACCAGTTGGTCGCGGTCGGTGATGGGGGTATCGGCGACGTGGCTGGGGCTCGACAAGGGCTGGCTCGCACTGGGGGAATGAAGGCGCGATGTGGGGTCCGGAGCGGTCCATCGCAAGGCGGCACTATATCGCGCCACCTGCACCGGCCATGTGGACAGTCGCGGATTTCAGCATCCCAGCTATGGCGGCTTGACGGGCGCGGCCGCTACACTGGGGCATGGACCGTAGCCGTCATATGCACTACGAAAGACACCGTTCCGACCGGGTTGGCTGGCTGCGGGCGGCCGTGCTGGGCGCCAATGACGGCATTGTCTCCATCGCCGGACTGGTGGTGGGGGTGGCCGCTGGCGGCGCCAGCGCCACCACGATCATCGCCAGTGGCGTTGCCGGCACGGTGGCCGGGGCGATGTCGATGGCGGCGGGGGAATACGTATCGGTCAAATCACAGGCCGATGCCGAGCACGCCGATCTGGCCCTCGAACGCCGCGAGTTGCGTGAAGACCCGCACAGTGAGCTGGACGAGCTGACCCGCATCTACCGCCAACGCGGACTGGATGAGGAACTGGCCCGTGCCGTGGCCGAGCAACTGACCGCACACGATGCCTTGGCGGCCCATGCCCGCGATGAACTGGGCATCACCGAAACCCTGCGTGCCCGGCCGCTGCAGGCCGCCGCGTCCTCGGCCGCGGCTTTCATCGTCGGTGCCGCACTGCCGATGCTGACCGCGCTGCTGGTTCCCGCTGCCCACGTGACGCTGGCAACCACCCTCGCCACGCTGATCGGGCTGTGCCTGACGGGCGCTTGGCAGCCAGCCTGGGCGGCGCCTCGCCAGGACGCGGGGCTTTGCGGGTCACGTTCTGGGGAGCGATGGCGATGGCCGCCGCCGCCCTGATCGGACGGCTGTTCCAGATTCCGGTCTGATCCCCCACCGCGCCACGCACCGGGGTGTGGTGGAGAGGGTCCTTATCCGGCAGCGGTATCGGTATCGGCGACGGTCGGATTCAATCCCAGCCAGCCACCGACAACCAGGCGGGCTTCATCCACACCCTGCTTGGATTCGCTGGAGAAGCACTGCACGCTGACGCTGTCGCCAAAGCGCGAGGACAACTCTTTCTTCACCTGTTGCAGGGTCTGCATCTGCTGGCCCCGACCGAGCTTGTCGGCCTTGGTCAACAACGCATGCGCCGGCAGGCCGCGCTGCACCGCGTAACCGAGCATCTGCAGGTCGTATTCCTTCAACGGGTGCCGGATGTCCATCACCACCACCAGTCCCTTCAGGGCCTCGCGGGTGCGGAAATATTTCTCGATGAAGGCCTGCCAGTGCGCTTTCAGGTCCAGCGGCACCTTGGCGTAGCCGTATCCGGGCAGATCGACCAGATGCGCCTGGGGGGTGACCTGGAAGAACACCAGCTGCTGGGTGCGGCCAGGTGTTTTGGAGACGCGGGCAAGTGCATTGCGGCGCGTCAGGGCGTTCAGGGCGCTGGACTTGCCGGCATTGGAGCGACCGGCAAAAGCCACTTCATTGCCGATATCCTCCGGCAATTGCTTGGCATTGTGGGCGGAAAGCAGGTATTGGGCGCGTTCGAGGAGCTGTGACATGGGCATAGGATCGCATGTTGCGGCGCCGCGCGCCGGGTCCGATTGATGGCCGCTGCGGCATTTCCCCCGGCAACGGCGAAAAATCCCTCCCCCGGGCCACTACGCCCCCTTCGGCACCGTGCCCGTGCGGTTTTTGCTGCAGTGCTGCGTTGACCCTGCCGCGAAACGGCGTTGATAATCCGGGCGATGCCGGCGGAAGCCCCGCCCGGCCGGTCCACACGGAGCTTCCGCATGCGCCATGCTCGTGTTCTTGCCGTTGCTGCACTCGCTGTACCGCTGATCGCCGTCGTCGCGTTTGCGCAGAGTTCGGTGAGCGCCGTCCCCGACAATGCGCCGGTGGCCGTGGCGCCGCTGGAAATCGATTTCAGCAAGACCCGCCTGGTGATGCCACCGCCGGACAGGCCAAAGCTTCCACCTGCGCGGCCTGCCATGGCGCCGACGGCAATTCGCCGATCGATATCTACCCGCGCCTGGCCGGACAGAGCGAACGTTATGTCGCCAGGCAGGTGGCACTGATCGCCAACGGCCAGCGCAACGAAGGCGCGGTGGCGGCGATGGTGCCGTTCGTGCAGAACCTCACCGCCCAGGACATGCGTGATATAGGCGCCTACTTCGCCACGCAGAAAAGTGGCGCCGGCGTCGCCGATGATGCACAGGTCAGCGAGGGCCCTTATGCCGGCATGAAGTTCTTCGAGATCGGGCAGAAGCTCTACCGCGGCGGTGACGCCAGCCGCGGCATTCCCGCGTGTATCGCCTGTCACGGGCCCACCGGCACCGGCAATCCCGGTCCGGCCTACCCGCACATCGGCGGCCAGTACGCCGGCTACGTGGCGCAGCGCCTGCAGCGCTACCGGGCCGGGCAGACCGGGGAAACCGATGCGGCCCAGTTCAAGATCATGGCGCAGGTCAGCCAGGCACTGACCGGGCAGGAAATCCAGGCGCTGGCCAGCTATGTGCAGGGCCTGCATGATCGGGCCGATGACGCCACGGTGGCCGCTGCCCCCGCTCAACCCTAGCCCGCGCAGGTCGCTGCGGCGACCGGCAGGTGCTGTTCGCAGACGCGCCGGCCCCACCAGGTCGGCGTCTTTATTTTTGACTGGAGACTTTTAGCCCTATGTCGTTTCTCTCCCGCCTGATGGCCCTGATGCTCGCCCTGGCGCCGCTGGCCGCCACTGCCGCCCCCGCCACGCCGGTGGAAGGCCAGGACTATGACCTGATCGCCGCCCCCGGGCCGTTCGCACCGCTGGCCGGCAAGATCGAGGTGGTCGAGCTGTTCGGCTACACCTGCCCGCATTGCGCCCACTTCGAGCCGCTGCTGGAGGCCTGGGCCGCCAAACAGGCCGGCGATGTTCGGCTGACGCGGGTGCCGGCGGTCTTCGGTGGCTACTGGGACTCCTATGCCCGCGCGTTCTATGCCGCCGAACAGGTCGGCGTGCTCAAGCGCAGCCACGGCGACATGTTCCGCGCCCTGCATGAGCAGCGCAGCCTGCCGGTACAGAACGTATCGCCGCAGGAACTGGCGAGCTTCTACGCCAGCTATGGCGTGCAGCCGCAGCGCTATATCGAGGCGCTGCGCAGCCCCGAGGTCGACAGCAAGCTGGAAAGTGCGCGCAGCTTTGCGATGCGCGTGCGTGCACCGGGCACACCGGCGCTGATCGTCAACGGCAAATACCTGGTCAAGGGCCGCACGTTCGAGGATGCCGTGCGCATCACCGATGCACTGATCGCCCGCGAACGGGCTTCCGCCAAACGCCGCTGAGCGGCTTCCTCGCGGCCGACTGCCGGTTCAGCCGCGCCTGCACATAATGTCATCATGTGTTCTCCGGCCGCTCCGCGCGGCCCGATGAACCCCAAATTTCCGCTGGAGATCCACCCGATGAAGATCCGCTTCGCCCTGGCCCTGATGGCCCTGCTCCCGTTGATGGTCGCCTGCAAGGCCCAGGATGGCTCGGCCGACACCACCGCTCCGGCCACCCCGGCCGCGCCG
>NZ_BAZI01000059.1 GCF_001310775.1 Stenotrophomonas pictorum JCM 9942 | reverse complement strand
AAAGCGGACCAACACCAGGTGACGCGGGCCTCCCAGTAAGCGGGATCACAAGCCCGGACGTCCCTTCCAATCCCGTACGCGCACGTTGAAGCCTGGACCTTCGCTGCCATCGACCGCTTCAAACAGACCACGCTGCGCAGCTTGAGGTTCGGCAGGGAATCATTACGAACAAGGCCAGATTTGCGCTAAGCCATTGATATTACGCAGGCACGTAGGTGGAGACTTAGTCGTCGCTGCTAAAAGTTGACGCCGCGCCTCACAAGGTTCTAGGTGGGTGCCTAGCGGCACCCACCTATTTGCCGGTCAATGGCCAGACGATAGCGTGGCGCCCGGCGTTCGATGCTTGCCTAAGCGATCGACCAGCGTCTCACTCGCGTCGTTGAGACCATAGACCTCGACAATCGCGCCATGCTCACGCAGCTTCATTACCACCCGGTCCAGAGCGTCCACGGCGGTCAGATCCCAGAAGTGCGCATCTTTCAGATCGATGATGACGTCCTTGGGAACATCTAGATAGTTGAAGCCGCTCACGAACTGGCCAGCGGAGGCGAAGAACACCTGTCCCTTGACCACATAGACGCTTGACTCTGCGTCTACCTGGGTCATCTCGATGGTGAGCATTTTGCCAACCTTCCGGGTGAAGAACACTGCTGACAGGACGACGCCTGTCAGGACGCCCTTGGCCAGGTCGTGTGTAGCCACGGTGACTATCACGGTGCCAATCATCACCACTGACGAGCTCTTCGGATGGATGGCCAACTCACGCAGCGAGCGCCAGCTAAAGGTACCGATGCTGACCATGATCATCACCGCCACCAATGCTGCCATCGGAATCTGACTCACCAGGCCCGAGCCGTACACCACCAGCAAAAGCAGGACCACGCCGGCGACCAGGCAGGAAAGCCGGCCCCGGCCACCCGATGTGATATTGATCACCGACTGGCCGATCATGGCGCAGCCAGCCATGCCCCCGAAGAACCCGGTGACGGTGTTGGCTAACCCTTGGCCTGCACATTCGCGATTCTTCTGGCTCGGCGTCTCGGTCATGTCTTCCACGATCTGCGCCGTCATCAGCGACTCCAGCAGGCCTACCACCGCCAACGTCGCCGACACCGGCAGCAGAATCTGCAGCGTTTCCCAGGTCAGCGGCACGTTGGGGATCAGAAATACCGGAAGGCTGTCCGGCAGTTCGCCCATGTCGCCGACGGTGCGCACCTCAAACCCGAAGTACATGGAGGCAGCTGTCAAGACGACGATGGCCACCAAGGGCGAAGGAATCGCCTTGGTCAGCAGCGGCAATAGATAGATGATTGCCAAACCCACAGCACAGATCGCGTAGACCGGCCAAGGCATTCCGATCAGCTCGGGTAGCTGTGCAAGGAAGATCAAGATAGCCAGTGCGTTGACAAAGCCGGTGACCACCGAGCGTGATACAAAGCGCATCAGCGAGCCCAGTCGCATAGCACCGGCAATCATTTGCAGCACGCCTGCCAAGATCGTCGCCGCGAACAAGTACTGGATGCCATGATCCTTGACCAGGGTGACCATCAACAAGGCCATGGCGCCGGTCGCGGCCGAGATCATGCCAGGGCGACCACCGGCGATGGCGGTGATGACTGCGATGCAGAACGAGGCATACAAGCCCACTTTGGGGTCGACGCCGGCGATGATGGAAAACGCGATGGCCTCGGGAATCAGGGCCAGTGCAACGACGATGCCGGACAGTAAGTCGCCACGGATATTGCCGAGCCATTGCTGGCGCAGGGGATAGATTGCAGACATAGAAAATGATCTCCGCGCACGGCAGTGCGCGCCAAACGAAGGAAACAGGCACCCTTTCCAGACGTTACTGTCTGGATCGCTCTTCAATCAGGCGTCAGGGTGGAGTCATCGCTGGTGGATCATCAGGTTAGAGAATCGATATTGTAAGTCTAGAGCGAAGTGTTGGCGAGCGGAGCAGAGCATAGGAAGGTGTGCGTCTCGCTCATATTTGCTACCGCTAGCGCCAGGCACGGCATATGATCCCAAGGTGTTACGCCGAGTGAACTGTCAGACCACGCGCCTTCCCTCCTGATCGATCACCACCTCACCATCTTCCTTGGTAAACGGCCTGTCCACCGCTGGAAGGATGTCGAGTACGACTTCTGATGGCCGGCAAAGACGGATACCCGCCTCCGTTTGCACGAATGGGCGATTGATCAGTATCGGGTGCGCTAGCATGGCATCGAGCAAGGCATCGTCGCTGAGTGCGGCATCGCCCAGCCCCAGCTCGTCATGCGGCGTGCCCTTCTGCCGGATCGCATCACGCACCTTCAAGCCAGCTCCGGAAATCAGCTCGATAAGACGCACTCGGCTAGGCGGGTTGGTCAGGTAATCAATCACCTCGGGCTCAATCCCGGCGTGTCGAATCAAGGCGAGAGTGTTCCGCGAGGTGCCGCACTTCGGATTGTGGTAAATGACAGCGTTCATGCGCTTTCCTCTTGGTTCAACGCGGCTTCCAGCACGCCTGCGGCGGCTGCCAGCGCCGCCGCTTCAACAGCGCCTTTGCGCTCGCTGTAGCGATCCACCAGGTAGTCGCTGCGCCCGCGCACCAGCAGAGTGAACTTGACCAGTTCCTCCATCACGTCCACCACCCGATCGTAGTACGCCGATGGCTTCATACGCCCGTCGTCATCGAACTCCTGCCAGGCTTTGGCGACCGACGATTGGTTGGGGATCGTCACCATCCGCATCCAGCGGCCGAGCACGCGCAGCGTGTTGACCACGTTGAAGGACTGCGAGCCGCCGCAGACCTGCATCACTGCCAGCGTGCGGCCTTGGGTGGGTCGAACGCTGCCTTCTTCCAGCGGCAGCCAGTCGATCTGGTTCTTGAATACAGCGGTAAGGGTGCCGTGGCGTTCGGGGCTGACCCACACGTGGCCTTCGGACCACAGTGAGGCCTGGCGCAGCTCCTGAACCTTGGGGTGGGTAGCTGGCACCGAGTCCAGCATCGGCAGCTCATGCGGGTCGAACAAGCGGGTTTCCGCTCCGAGCTGTTCCAGTAGCCGCTGCGCCTCCAGCGCCAGCTTGCGGCTGAACGACTGCGGGCGCAGCGACCCGTACAAGATCAGGATGCGCGGGCGATGCTGCTGCTCGCCCGGATCACTGAGCTTGGCGGCCGTAGGAATGTCCAAGCGCCCGGAACCACGTTGGGAATCTGCTGCATGGGGGTTGTCCTGCCAATTCGATTCGAATATTCTAGAATCATGGAACATAAAAACGCAACCCACGCTCTTGCTGCCCTGGGCCATGCCACCCGCCTGTCGATCTTCCGCCTGCTGGTGCAGGCCGGCAGCGGCGGCAAGCTGGCCGGCGACATCGCCCAAGCGCTCGCCTTGCCTGGCGCCACACTTTCCTTCCATCTGAAGGAACTGCTGGCTGCCGGCCTGATCAGCGCCGAGCAACGTGGCCGGACCATCTGCTACCGGGCCGAGTTTGTGGCGATGAACGAGCTGCTGGCCTACCTCACCGAAAACTGCTGTGCCGACGAACAGTCCTGCGAACGCCCCGCTGGCTGCTGACCAACCCTACCTTAGAGATCGCTCAAATGACCCGTCGCGTCTTGTTCTTGTGTACCGGTAATTCCGCTCGGAGCGTGTTGGCCGAATCGACCCTGAAAAAATGGGGCGAAGGCCGCTACGAGTCCTTCAGCGCGGGCAGCCAACCAGCCGGTCGTGTCAACCCGTTCGCGATCGCCCAGCTGCAGCGCGAGGCTTCCCGGTGGACGGCCTGCGCAGCAAGTCGTGGGACGAGTTCGCCGAAGCTGATGCCGCCCCGATGGATCTGATCGTCACCGTCTGCGACAGCGCGGCGGCCGAGGCTTGCCCGGTGGTGTTTGGCGACTTTGTGCGGGTGCATTGGGGCCTGTTCGATCCGGCCGGTGTTGAAGGCTCGGACGAACAGAAGGCCGAAGCCTTCGATCGCGCGCATCAGATCATCAAGGCGCGCCTGAAGGCTTTCCTCGACATCCCCGACAACGCATGGGACGACCGCGACGCGCTCAAGGCCCAGCTCGAGCCGATCGCGCAGATCAACTGACCGTCTTTCCGGAAAATGCCATGACCACTGATACCTCCCGCCTGTCCTTCCTGGACCGGTACCTCACGCTCTGGATCTTCGCCGCCATGGCGCTGGGCGTCGGCCTGGGGGCGTTGTTCGAGGGCGCGCCCAGCGCGTTGAACAGCCTCTCCATAGGGTCGACCAACATCCCGATCGCAATCGGCCTGATCCTGATGATGTATCCGCCGCTGGCCAAGGTGAAGTACGAAGAACTGCCGCGGGTTTTCGCTGACAAGCGCGTGTTGATGCTCTCGCTGCTGCAGAACTGGATCATCGGCCCGTTCCTGATGTTCGGCCTGGCCGTGCTGTTCCTGCGCGACTACCCCGAATACATGACCGGCCTGATCCTGATCGGGCTGGCCCGCTGCATCGCGATGGTGCTGGTGTGGAACCAACTCGCCCGTGGCGACGCCCAGTATGTTGCTGGACTGGTGGCATTCAACTCGATCTTCCAGATCGCGCTGTTCAGCCTCTACGCGTGGTTCTTCCTGTCTTGGTTGCCGCCGGTGTTCGGTCTGCAGGGCAGCGTCATCGATGTTAGTTTCTGGACCATCGCCGAGGCTGTTCTGATCTACCTTGGCATCCCGTTCCTGGCCGGTTTCCTCACCAGTCGATGGCTGAAGGCGCGTAAGGGTGTGCGCTGGTATGAAGAGAAATTCCTGCCTGCAATCAGTCCGATAACCCTTGCCGCATTGCTGTTTACTATCGTGGCGATGTTCAGTCTGAAGGGCGGCGACGTGCTGCGAATTCCGATGGACGCAGTACGCATCGCGATTCCGCTGACGCTGTACTTCATCATCCAGTTCGTCATCAGCTTCTTCATGGGCAAGCTGATCGCCAAAGACTACCCCCGCACCACCGCGATCGCGTTCACTGCAGCAGGCAACAACTTCGAACTGGCGATCGCCGTGGCCATCGCGGCTTTCGGCCTGGCCTCGCCGGTCGCATTCGCCGCTGTCATCGGCCCACTCGTGGAAGTGCCGGTGCTGATCCTGCTGGTCCACGTCGCCTTGCGGCTGGGCAAACGCTACTTTCCTGCCGATGCACGGAGCCGCTGAGCCATGAGCACCACCCGACACATTCCATTGCTGATCCTTGGTTCCGGCCCGGCCGGCTGGACCGCCGCCGTCTACGCCGCCCGCGCCAACCTCAAGCCGGTGGTGATCACCGGCCTGCAACAGGGGGGGCAGCTGATGACCACCACGGAAGTGGACAACTGGCCGGGTGATGCCCATGGGCTGATGGGCCCGGACCTGATGACTCGCATGCAGGCGCATGCCGAGCGCTTCAAGACCGAGGTCATCTTCGACCACATCCACACTGCCGACCTGTCCCAGCGCCCGTTCAGGCTGATCGGCGACAGCGCCGAGTACACCTGCGACGCGCTGATCATCGCCACTGGCGCCACCGCCAAGTACCTGGGCATCCCGACCGAAGATCAATTCAAGGGCCGCGGCGTTTCCGCCTGCGCCACCTGCGACGGCTTCTTCTACCGTGACCAGGACGTGGTAGTGGTGGGCGGCGGCAACACCGCCGTGGAAGAAGCGCTGTACCTGTCCAACATCGCCCGCAAGGTCTACCTGATCCATCGCCGCGACACCCTGAAGGCGGAAAAGATCATGCAGGACAAGCTATTCGCCAAGGTTGAAGCCGGCAAGATCGAAACCGTCTGGCACCACCAGGTGGAGGAAGTGCTGGGCAACGAGGCCGGCGTGACCGGCGTGCGCGTGAAGTCGACCCTAGACGGCAGTACCCGCGACCTCGATGCACACGGGTTCTTCGTGGCCATCGGCCACCACCCGAACACCCAGCTGTTCGACGGCCAGTTGGCGATGAACAACGGCTACCTGGACATCCGCTCGGGCCTTGGCGGCAATGCGACCCAGACCTCGGTGGAAGGCGTGTTCGCCGCCGGCGATGTGGCCGACCAGCACTACCGCCAAGCGATCACCTCGGCCGGCTTCGGCTGCATGGCCGCGCTGGACGCCGAGCGTTACTTGGATGCACTCAATATCTCCGACCAGCAGCACAAGAACGCCGCCTGAGTGCTGCAGCGCGAGGAAGTCCAGATGGACAGCATCGATGTGGTGGTAATTGGAGGCGGTCAGGCCGGGCTGGCGGCCGGTTACTTCCTGCGTCGCAGCGGGCTGTCCTATGTGATTCTTGATGCCGAAACGTCTCCTGGCGGGGCGTGGCAGCATGCGTGGGAATCCTTGCATCTGTTCTCGCCGGCGGGCTGGAGCTCGATTCCCGGTTGGCCGATGCCTGCCACTCGGGAACCGTACCCGTCGCAGGCGGAAGTACTGGACTACCTCGCGTGCTACGAGCACAAATATGCGCTGCCGGTCATCCGTCCCGTGCAGGTGGAACGCATCAGCCGTTCGGGGAAACGGCTGCTGGTGGAAGCAGATGACGGCCGACAGTGGCACACACGCGCAGTGATTAGCGCCACAGGTACCTGGCGGCGTCCCTACACGCCCGGCTATGAAGGTTTGGACGCATTCGGCGGTGTGCAGCTGCACTCGGCCCACTACAGCCATCCCGAACCCTTCGCCGGAACGCGCGTGGCCATCATCGGTGGCGGCAACTCAGGCGCACAGATTCTGGCCGAGGTATCCAAGGTGGCCGAGACCACCTGGATCACCCAGCGGGAGCCAGCCTTTCTCGCCGACGATGTGGACGGGCGCGTTCTATTCGCACGCGCAACCGAGAAGTGGAGGGCTCAGCAGGAAGGACGCGAGCCGAATGTTCCAGAGGGTGGTTTTGGCGACATCGTCATGGTGCCGCCGGTGGTGGACGCACGGCGCCGCGGTGTACTGGTTTCCATGACGCCACCCGTCCGTTTCACCGCCACCGGCATGCAGTGGGCAGATGGCAGCGAACGCAACTTCGACGCGGTGATCTGGTGCACCGGCTTCCGGCCGGCCTTGTCGCACCTGGAAGGACTGGGTCTGGTCAACGCCCAAGGTCGGATCGACGTGGATGACACCAAGGTTCGTTCGATCGCAGAGCCATCGGTCTGGCTGCTGGGCTATGGCGACTGGAATGGTGCCGCGTCAGCCACGCTGATCGGCGTGACCCGTTATGCGCGGGAGGTAGTGAGACAAGTTACAGCCTGTTGCGCAGCTGCGTGTGGCTAGTCGGCAAAGAACATCCGCTGGGGTGCCAGTATCCCAACAAAGTCCCGCTCTGGCGGGACTTTTGCTTTGGAGGCCTCTTGAATCGTCATCTGAATAGCCACCTGTCATCAGGTTGTCATACAGAAGGGGGAGCATCTCAATCTGTCGACATATCTCGACATATCGACATATGCAACGGGAGAATCTCCATGGCCCAACCCCAACGTGTTCTGGACTTCGATTACTTCGAGCGACGCTCCTTGAGCGCGTCGATGTCCATCGACCACGCATTGGATGCCCTTTCGGCACTCAGCAATGGGGCGCGCCTGGTGATTTTCCGCACGCTGGTGAACCACGAGCCGGAAGGCCTCACGGCCGGAGTCCTGACCGACATGATGGGGATGCGCCACAACACGCTTTCCAACCACTTAGCAGTGCTTAGTCGCGGCGGGTTGATCTGCGGAACCCGCGAAGGGCGGTTCGTGCGCTACCGCGCCTGCCTGGACGGAATGCATGGGCTGTTGGGATTCCTGCTCGACGACTGCTGCGGCGGACGGTCTGAGCTGTGCCTTCAGCCGCACCCGACCGATCCTGCCTGCGACTGTGTGGCGGAGGTGCCGGCTCCGCCCAGACTTTTCAAATAGTCCTGCCCCATCCAGCTGGGGAGCTCGGTGGGCAAATACCAATAGCACCCAAGAACATCCGAACATAGGAGATTCTCAATGTATCTACGTCTCACTCTTCTTGCGGCAGCCACGCTCTCCATCGTCGCGTGCTCGCCCTCCAATACGCCGGCCGCTTCGGAGCAGAACGGCAATTCCGCGGCGGGCAAAACAGCCGAGATCAGCGGCATGGTGAGCACGGACGGTTCGTCGACCGTGTTTCCCGTCACCGAAGCGATGGCCGAAGAGTTCCAGAAAGAAAATGCCGGCATCAACGTAACGGTCGGCATGTCAGGAACCGGTGGCGGCTTCAAGAAGTTCTGTCGCGGTGAAACCGACATCTCCAATGCGTCGCGCCCGATCAAGGGTGAGGAGAAGGAAGCCTGCAAGGCCGCTGGCGTGGAGTACATCGAGCTTCCAGTCGCGATGGACGCTTTGACAGTCGTGGTCAACCCACAGAACACCTGGGCCAATGACCTCACCGTCGACGAACTGAAGGCCATGTGGGTGCCTGAAGCACAGGGCAAGATCACCAACTGGAACCAGATTCGTCCGAGCTTCCCGGACAAGCCGCTGGTCCTCTACGGTGCAGGTACCGATTCGGGAACCTACGACTATTTCACCGCCGCCATCGTTGGCAAGGAGCACTCCAGTCGCGGCGATTACACGGCCTCCGAGGACGACAACGTGCTGGTGCAGGGAGTCTCGGGTGATGCCAATGCACTGGGGTTCTTCGGTCTGGCCTACTACGAGGAAAACGCCGGCAAGCTCAAGGCAGTAGGCATCAAGACCAACGCCGCAGCCCAAGCGGTCGCGCCCAGCGTGGAAACCGCACGCTCTGGCCAGTATCAGCCTCTGTCGCGCCCGATCTTCATCTACGTAAGCAAGAAGGCCGCCGAAACCAAGCCCGAAGTCGCGCGCTTTGTCGAGTTCTATCTGGACTCCAAGCACTCCGAAGGATTGGTGCAGGAGGTGGGCTATGTACCGCTACCGGAGAACGCGTTGGCCGCAATGCGCGAGCGCTTTGCAAAGCGGGAGATTGGCACCGGCTTCACTGGCTCGAAGATTGGCGTTTCCATCGACGAGCTGCTGAAAGAGAAGCTGGTTTACTGACAATCATGGTCGGCGCGCACAGCGATGTGCGCGCCGGCTGAGGCCGTCTGATGAAAAGTAGTAGTTCCTTCCTCGATGTGGGTCCTGTCCCGCTTCAGCCAAGCGACGCATTTTTGCGCCGCCGACATGCCATCGACACACGCATTCGCCTGGTATTGTTTGTCGCAGCGGCGCTATCAGTTCTGGTCACCTTCGGCATCCTCTACGTCCTACTCAGTGAGAGCTTGAAGTTCTTCACCCAGGTGTCCGTCGTGGACTTCCTGACCGATACGCAGTGGACGCCCGTCTTCGAAGAGAAGCACTTCGGGATCATGACACTACTGTCGGGTACGCTGATGACCACGGCCATTGCCTTGGTTGTTGCCGTGCCTGCCGGCACGATTCTCGCGTTGTATCTCAGCGAGTTCGCCAAGCCCAGACTCCGCGAAGTGGTAAAGCCGTTCCTCGAGCTCATTGCAGGCGTACCAACGGTCGCTTTTGGGTACTTCGCTCTGCTGTTCTTGACGCCCATCTTTCAATCCTTCATCCCGGGTCTGGCACGCTTCAACCTGCTCGTGTCTGGGGTGGTCATCGGCATCATGATCTTGCCCTACATCGTATCCATGAGCGAAGACGCTATGCGCGCCGTGCCTGATTCGCTGCGTGAGGGGGCATACGCACTCGGATTCACCCGCCTTCAGACCGGATTGAAGGTGGTGACGCCAGCTGCGCTCTCGGGCGTCACCGCCGCTTACCTGCTCGGAATGTCGCGCGCGGTCGGCGAGACTATGGTAGTGGCTATCGCTGCCGGCCAGCAGGCCAGGATAGCGACCAATCCGCTCGAGGGTGCAGCAACTATCACCTCATACATCGTGCAGTTGAGCATGGGCGATCTTCCACATGAGTCGATTGCCTATCAGACCATCTTCGCCGCCGGACTGACGCTTTTCGCACTTACGTTCAGTTTCAACCTCTTCGCCTTCTGGCTCCGCAAGCGCTACCGGGAGGCCTACTGATGCGCGACCACATCGAGCCCATGGGCCTTGACGATGCTGCAATTACACGGCGCGCACGAGTTTCAGACTTGTGCTTCACCGTGCTCGGGCTGCTGGTACTGTTCCTGACCCTGACCATTCTGATGGCGCTTGTAGCCGACTTCGTAGTCGACGGCGCGGCCAGACTCACTCCAGACTTTTTCACCAACTTCCCCTCTCGCCGACCTGAGTCTGCCGGTATTCTCTCGGCTTGGATCGGTACTTGCCTTGTCATGCTGGTGACCGGGGTCCTTGCCGTGCCGGTGGGGGTCGCCGCAGGCGTCTATCTTGAGGAATACGCCCCGAAGCACTGGGTCACCGACTTTATTGAGGTCAATGTCACCAACCTTGCTGGCGTTCCTTCGATCATTTTCGGACTGCTGGCACTGGGCCTCTTCGTCCAAATGTTCGGGCTCGGCCAAACGATCCTGGTCGCGGGCATGACGCTTGCTCTGCTGATCCTGCCCATCATCATTGTCGCGACCCGCGAGTCACTGCGCGCCATTCCTCAAGACATCCGCGAGGCTGCTTTCGGGCTGGGGGCAGATCAGTGGCAGACCGTCAGCATCTTTCTACTTCCCGCCGCGCGTCCGGGAATCCTGACTGGCGCCATCGTGGGCATGTCGCGGGCCATTGGCGAAACCGCGCCGATCATCACCATCGGCGCACTGACCTTCATTGCCTTCCTGCCGCCATCACCAATCCAGGCATCTGCTCCCTTCATCAGTTTTGAATGGCTCAGCTCCCCCTTCACCGTGATGCCCATCCAGATGTTCAACTGGGTGTCGCGACCGCAGGCTGGCTTTCACGTGAATGCAGCTGCCGCCGGGCTGGTGCTGCTGGGTATGACCCTGCTGATGAACGGCTTTGCAATCTGGCTGCGATACCGCCTTCGCCGCCGCCTGCGGTGATCCACGGAGACAACATGAATCACTCGACCATCTCAATTCCGGTTCCCGTGGCCGAACGCACCTCAACCCCCGCGCACGATGCGACGGTGCGTGCTGAGGTTCGTGGGCTTGACTTCCATTACGACAAGTTCCACGCGCTGAAGGACATCAACCTGTCGATCGGCAGCAATCAGGTCACTGCGCTGATCGGCCCCTCGGGCTGCGGCAAAAGTACGCTACTGCGCTGCTTCAACCGGATGCATGACCTGTATCCGAACAACCGGTACTCCGGCGCGATCACCCTCATGCCGGAGAACCTGAATATCGTAGGGCCGGATGTGGACCCGATGCGCGTGAGGCTGCGCATTGGCATGGTTTTTCAGAAGCCAAATCCGTTCCCGAAATCGATCTTTGACAACGTGGCCTCAGGGATCATGATTCGCGGTGTGCGCAACAAATCAGTTGTCACTGAGCATGTCGAACGCGCATTGCGCGGAGCGGCCCTCTGGGATGAGGTGAAGGACAGGCTGGGTAAGTCAGCATTCGAGTTGTCCGGCGGTCAGCAGCAGCGTCTGTGCATAGCCAGGGCGCTGGCGCCCAACCCCGAGATCATTCTCTTTGATGAACCCACATCTGCACTCGATCCCATTGCAACTGCGCGGATTGAAGAGCTGATCGACGAGTTGCGTGCGCAGTACACCATCGTCATTGTTACCCACAACATGCAGCAGGCTGCGCGGATCTCGGACAGGACGGCATTCATGCACATGGGACAGCTCATTGAGAGTGGCCCTACGGCGGAGTTTTTTACTAATCCGAAAGAGCAGAAGACCCACGAGTACATG